>NZ_JBFRJF010000010.1:0-32130 GCF_041468745.1 Vibrio sp. 10N.286.52.F8 | reverse complement strand
GTTTATACAAACACGGCCCGCGGAAAATCAGAATTGTTTTCTCTAGTCTTCGAGAAGCTTCTGCAGTAACACGCCGTTAAGCATGGCGCGCTTAATCATAGCAAAAGCTCCCATCGTAGGATGTTTATCGATCTGTGATGCTACAATAGGCAGGCCGCTATGGAAAGTCGTTAACGACTGATTCTCTACATTGCGCTTAATTGCAGGAAAAACAATCTCTTGTGCCTTGGTAATATCACCAGCAATGATAACTTTTTGAGGGTTAAATAAGTTAATCGTCATCGCGATAGCCTTACCTAACTGGTTTCCTACTCGAACTAAGCTTTGCTTGGCTAGCTCATCACCATTAATCGCGTGGTCACAAACGTCTTGAATCGTAATATGCTCAAGCTCTGTTAAAGAAGACTCATAGCCTTGTTTAATCAGCTTCTGCACGCGTTCAACGATAGCTGGGTTTGCCGCTACTGTTTCAAGACAGCCGAAGTTACCACATTGGCATTGCTCGCCTAGCGGATCAATTTGGATATGACCAATTTCACCCACATTACGGTTATGACCTAGGAAAACCTGACCATTAACGATAATACCTGCACCTGTACCACGGTGAACACTGACCAAAATAGAATCTTGGCTATCTTTACTTGCACCGAAGTAGTGCTCAGCAAGCGCCATTCCACGAACATCGTTACCAACAAAACAAGCAACATGGAATGTATCGCGAATAATGTCGCTTAATGCGAGGTTATCGATGTCGGTATTCGGCATGTACTCAACAACACCGGTCGTTGGGTTAACCAAGCCTGGAAGCGTGACACCAATAGCAATCAGTTGATCGATCTTTGGTTGATGCTCAGCAATGAAAGCTTTGAGGTTATTGACCAAGCCTTGGGTAAGGTCTGATTGGTCTGAATAATTCAGGTCTTGCTGTTGGAAAGCCAATTCACGACCACCAAGGTCATGCAGGCTTATTTGAATGTAGTCTCGACCCAAACGCACAGCAACAGAATGAAAAGGCTCTACTTCTGTGGTTAGGGAGATAGCGCGTCTACCGCCAGTAGACGCTTGCTGCGCAACCTCTTTAATTAGGCCGCGCTCTAAAAGTTGGCGGGTAATTTTTGTAACACTTGCCGGTGCGAGTTGGCTTACATCAGCCACTTGTATACGACTGATAGGCCCCTGTTGGTCTATAAGTCGGTATACCGCCGCACTGTTTAGTTGTTTAACTAAGTCTACGTTACCTATTTGTCCGCCATTCATACTTAATTGTGCTCGTATTGTCCGTTAACAACAGTCGCTTTAACGTTAAAGTCTCGGTCAAATACAGCTAGGTTTGCAACCATGCCTTTTTTGATTCGACCTAGCTTGCTTTCTACACCGATAGCCGTAGCTGGGTATAGCGTAGCCATGCGAAGAGCTTCGTCTAAAGCGATACCAGCGTGCTCAACTGTATTCTGAACTGCTTCAATCATAGTCAGAGCTGAGCCGCCCAGTGTGCCGTTTTCATCAACACACTTACCATCACGGTAATATACTTTCTTACCGACAAAAATAAAGTATTCCATGTCAGCACCTGCAGGAGCTGTGGCATCCGTCACTAATACCAACTTTTCTCCCTTGATTTTATGCGCAATTCTGATGTTTGCGTAATCAACGTGGAAGCCGTCGGCAATAATGCCAGCGTAAACCTCAGGAGTATCGTAAATCGCGCCAACAACGCCAGGCTCACGACCAACCATCGGCGTCATTGCATTGAACAGGTGAGTGGCGAACGTGATACCAGATTCGAAACCTTGACGCGCTTCTGCGTAAGTTGCGTTGGTGTGGCCGATAGAAACGACAACGCCAGCTTTGTGCAGGCGTTCGATGTGTTCAGGGTCGTTAAGCTCTGGAGCCAATGTTACTTTTGCAACAAGGTCACGGTTCTCACAGATAAGCTCAATCATTTCGTTGTCAGATTTACGAATGTGATCGACGCTATGGATGCCTTTTTTCGCAACGTTCAGGTAAGGACCTTCAAGGTGCAGACCTAAAGATTGGTTTTGGTATTGGTTATGGTATTCACGAGCTGCCGTAATAACCGCACGCATATCTTCGTCTGAAGAGGTGATAAGCGTTGGCAGGAAGCTAGTACAGCCAGATTTCAGGTTTGCTTTGTGCATGATCTGCATGGTTTCTGCAGTGATCTCATCGTTAAGCATTACACCGCCACAACCATTCAGTTGTAGGTCAATGAACCCCGGGCTTAGGTTTGCTCCGTCTAGGTCGCGAACCTCGATTCCTTCTGGCAATTCGGAGATAGGATAGACTTTTTTGATCAGTTCGTTTTCGATTACAACAGCATGATCGGTTAGAACATCACTACCAGTGTAAATTTTACAGTTACTTAGCGCGTACATAGTCAGCTAATCCTTATTTCGTGAGATCTTTTAAATTCGTTCGTTACCTAAATGCGGACTTAGTTTGCGAGCATCATTTACGTAACGATTTATCTTTTATGGGCAAACGGCTTCAAAATGAGAAGCGATTTAAGTTGTTGAAAAACATATGAACAATTGATTTTTATTATACATTTAGGTCCATCAATAATGATTATTCACGGTGCTCTATAAGCCCGGAGTTACCATCTTTTTGCCTAATGATTAGATTTGGATTTTATCCATAAATGTTCATTTTTTTGAATGATAAAATAAGTTTTATGATCTCGCTAGCAAAAACCTCTGGATTTGGTAAAAACTGGTGATTAGGATCACAAATGGTAAGGTTTTAATTTGCGGAGCAAAATTAATTGAATACACTGAATAGGACTAAATTGAGCGACTAAAATAAGTTTCTCAAACGAATTCTAAAAAATCCTATAGGGGGAAACAACTGGTGAATATTCTAGGATATGCGCAGAAGCTTGGTAAGGCGTTAATGCTACCAATCGCAACGCTTCCGATTGCGGCATTGCTGCTACGTCTGGGTCAACCAGACTTACTCGATATCGCATTCATGGCATCTGCTGGTAACGCAATCTTCAGTCAACTACCATTATTGTTTGGTTTGGGTATAGCTATTGGTCTTTCTAAAGACGGTAACGGCGCAGCAGGTCTTGCTGGTGCAGTTGCTTACTTTGTTCTGACAGCAACCGCAACAAACATCGATGCTAGTGTAAATATGTCATTCTTCGGCGGTATCTTTGCAGGTATCATCGCAGGTCACTCTTACAATGCATTCCACGCGACTCGTCTTCCAGAGTGGCTAGCATTTTTCTCTGGCAAACGTCTAGTTCCTATTATGGCTGGTCTATTTGCTCTAGTTGCTGGCGCAATCTTTGGTGTTGTATGGCCTGCTGTTCAATCTGGTCTAGATGCACTTGCTCACGCAGTTTCAACGTCTGGCGCTATCGGTCAATTTGTTTACGGTACTCTTAACCGTGCACTTATCCCAGTAGGTCTACACCATGTACTGAACTCGTACTTCTGGTTCGGTATGGGCTCTTGTCAAGAGATCGTAGTTGCTGCAGAAGGCTTCTCTCAACTTTGTGTTGACCCTGCACTAGCTAAAACTTTAGTTGTTGGTCAAGAGTACACATTTGAATTTGCTAACTCAGTTAACCCAGAAATTGTTGCAACTGTTAAAGAAGTAACTGAAACAGTTAAATCTGGCGACCTACACCGTTTCTTCGGCGGCGATAAAGGCGCTGGCGTATTCATGAACGGTTTCTTCCCAGTAATGATGTTCGGTCTACCAGGTGCTGCACTTGCAATGTACCTAGCTGCTCCTGCTGAAAAACGTAGCCAAGTTGGTGGCGCACTATTCTCAGTTGCATTCTGTTCATTCCTAACAGGTATCACAGAGCCGCTAGAATTCATGTTCGTATTCCTAGCTCCTGCTCTATACGCAATGCACGCTGTATTTACAGGTTTGTCTCTAGTAGTTGCTAACATGTTTGGTACTCTGCACGGTTTCGGTTTCTCTGCTGGTCTTATCGACTTCGTATTGAACTGGGGTCTAGCAACTAAACCATTCGTACTACTACTAATCGGTCTTGGCTTCGGTGCTCTATACTTCTTCACTTTCTCTTTCGCAATCCGCGCTTTCAACTTGAAATCGCCAGGTCGTGAAGATGATGACGAAGCTGTTGCAGCTCCTGCTGGCGAAGCACCAAAGGGCGACCTTGCACGTCAATACCTGAAAGCTCTAGGTGGTCACGACAACCTAACTTCAATCGACGCTTGTATCACTCGTCTACGTCTAACTCTTAAAGACCGCTCTGTTGCAGATGAAGTTGTTCTTAAGAAACTTGGTGCTAAAGGTGTGGTTAAACTAGGTGAAAACAACCTACAGGTTATCCTAGGCCCACTAGCTGAAATCGTAGCTGGCGAAATGAAAGCTATTGGTGCAGGCGAAGACCTATCTGATGTAAAACTTCCACAGTAAGGGAAGTACTTAGTTAAGACGTAAAGTTACTCTTAAGTAAGTGTCAAATTGAAAGCCTCCCACATGGGAGGCTTTTTTGTGCCTGCAGTTTAAGACCAGCGAACACGGTTCGTTCTATTCTTCATCGAATAGCAGAAATAATCGCAATTAACGGACGGTTCTTATTGTGCAAAGGCTAAGAATTGTGGATGATTAGCAACAATGATCTTTCTATCTTTGACTGGCGCTATAAGCGACCGTTTTCTTGGGGACGAAAGATAACTTTCTCTGACAATACTAAATACATAGAGGTGCTATAGATGAGTGAAGCTGAGGCTCGTCCATCGAATTTCATTCGCCAAATTATTGATAAAGATTTAGCGGATGGTACACACAGTAGCGTGCATACTCGTTTCCCGCCGGAGCCAAATGGCTACCTGCACATTGGTCACGCTAAATCTATTTGCTTGAACTTTGGTATTGCTCAGGACTACCAGGGACAATGTAATCTTCGTTTCGATGATACAAACCCTGAAAAAGAAGACGTTGAATACGTTGAGTCAATTAAGAATGATGTAAGCTGGTTACGCTTCGAATGGTCTGGTGATATTTGTTACTCATCAAACTACTTCGATACGCTTTACGCTTATGCTGTGGAATTAATTAATAAAGGCTTAGCGTATGTTGACGAGCTAAGTCCTGATCAAATCCGTGAGTACCGTGGCACGCTAAAAGAGCCTGGTAAAGCGAGCCCATACCGTGACCGCAGCCCTGAAGAGAACCTAGCGTTGTTTGAAAAAATGCGTGACGGTGGCTTTGAAGAAGGTAAAGCGTGTCTACGTGCTAAGATCGACATGAGCTCTTCGTTCATGGTTATGCGCGATCCTGTTATCTACCGTGTTCGTTTTGCTCACCACCATCAAACGGCTGACAAGTGGTGCATTTACCCAATGTACGACTTTACTCACTGTATCTCTGATGCGCTGGAAGGTATTACGCACTCTATCTGTACGCTTGAATTCCAAGATAACCGTCGTTTGTACGATTGGGTTCTAGATAACATCACGATTGACTGCCAACCTCGTCAGTACGAGTTTAGCCGCCTGAATCTTGAATATACAGTGATGTCTAAGCGTAAGCTGAACCAACTTGTGGTTGAAAACCTAGTTCAAGGTTGGGATGACCCACGCATGCCTACTATTTCTGGCCTACGTCGTCGTGGTTTTACTTCAAGCTCGATTCGTGAATTCTGTAAGCGTATTGGTGTAACTAAGCAAGAGAACATGATTGAGTTCGGTTCACTTGAATCTTGCATCCGTGATGATCTGAACGAAAATGCACCTCGTGCAATGGCTGTTCTGGATCCAGTTAAGATCGTTATCGAAAACTACGAAGCAGATACAGTAGAAACGCTAACGGTTGCAAACCACCCGAACAAGCCAGAAATGGGTACTCGTGAAGTTCCATTTACACGCGAAGTTTGGATCGAACGTGACGACTTCCGTGAAGAAGCAAACAAAAAGTACAAGCGTTTGGTTCTAGGTAAAGAAGTTCGCCTGCGTGGTGCTTACGTGATCAAAGCTGAACGTATCGAAAAAGATGCAGAAGGCAACATTACGACTATCTTCTGTTCTTACGACAATGAAACATTGGGTAAGAACCCTGCAGATGGCCGCAAAGTGAAAGGCGTTATCCACTGGGTATCTGCTGATAAAGCACTGCCTGCTGAGATTCGTTTGTACGATCGTCTATTCACAGTGCCAAACCCAGCCGCTGCTGATGACTTCGCTGCAACGCTAAACCCTGAATCTCTTGTTACGCTAAATGGTTTTGTTGAACCTAGCTTAGCAGAAGGTGTGGCAGAGCAAGCGTACCAGTTTGAACGTACAGGTTACTTCTGTGTGGATTCGAAAGACTCTAAAGCAGATGCACTAGTCTTCAACCGCACGGTTGGTCTACGTGACACATGGGGTAAAACTGAAGCTTAATGCTTGAGTATTTAGTTTGTTAAAAACGACCCAATAAAAAACCGGCTTAGAGCCGGTTTTTTTGTGTCTTAAATTTGATTACCAAGGTGTTTCTAGTGACCAACTAGCGTTTTAAGCACTAGAGCCAGAGTTTTAGGGATTATTAGGGTCTTGTTGGGTTACTTCACCCGTGCGTGAGTTGTACCAGAAAACATAACCTGCATTACCAGGATCGCTGTCGAAATCGACTCCAGTGTAGATGAAGTAGCAAAGCGCGAGTTTGTTTTGAGGAGTACCGTCTTTGGCAACAAAACTATGGTTTTGACGGCGGGTAATAAAATCAAAATTGTTGGACTGGTTCGGGTCTGTAGTAGCGGTCAGGTCGGTTGTCATAATGGCATTCCATATTGACACACACCCTTGGTCACCTTGACCTATGTTGTAAGGCTGCCCCATAGGGTTGCCTTTATCGACGCCGAGTGGGTAGCCGACGTCATTTATGTCCAATTGAGCATTGCCGTCTCCGTCTTCCCCAAAACCTGGCATGTCATTCATTTCAGCGTTGCCGCCGCCGCTGACCAGCCATTTACTGTGAGCAAACGTGATCGCAGTTTGAAATTGAGATTGAGCAGCGTCAAACAGAGCGATACGGCCATCGGTTTGAATGTTAAGAAAACGGGGAAGGGCAACAATAGCAAGCACTGCAATAATCACTACAACAACCAACATCTCAATTAAAGTAAAAGCCTTAACTAGCGGGATTCTTTTCATGGATACTTTATGATGCCCTATATAAAAAACGCCGGCCTAAGCCAGCGTTCTGTATTACTACTTCGCTTTATGCGCGTCTGGATTGCCTTTGCAATCTCCGTTAATGCTTTTGCCGTACAAGTACAAACTGTGGTTTGTTAGTTGCACGTTGTAACGCTGAGCAATCTCTTTCTGTCTTTCTTCGATGATGTCATCAGAGAATTCGATCACTTCGCCACAATCTAAACATACAAGGTGGTCGTGGTGGTGCTGTGTAGAAAGTTCAAATACAGACTTGCCGCCTTCGAAGTGGTGACGAGTTACAATGCCAGCGTCATCGAATTGGTTAAGTACTCGATAAACGGTTGCAAGACCGATTTCTTCACCTAGGTCGATCAGCTTCTTATATAAATCTTCAGCACTAATATGTTGGCAGTCTGGCTGTTGTAATACTTCTAAAATTTTGAGCCGTGGAAGGGTCACTTTAAGACCTGCATCTTTTAGCGCTTGATTATTGTCTGACATATACTTTCCTGTTGATGATCTGCAGCAATTAACAGAATTCAATATTAATACCATTATAGTTTAGTCAGGCATAACAATAAACCACGAACTTCAAAGGGTTACTTACTGACATCACAATCTGTTTTGTAAATTGGAAGTATCTCACTTATAGTGGAGGTACGACCAGTCAAGGTGACGGTGTTTCTGATATGAACATGGAATGTTGTTATGAATAAGCAACTCGCAAAAATATATAAACCCAACATTGTAAAATTTGCTCTTAATATTTGGCCTCCCTTTTGGGGAGCGGGTATTCGAATAGCCCACATTAGCACTGACTTTAGGGTTGTTAAGACAGTACTTAAGCTACGCTGGTGGAATAAGAACGCCAATCGTACTCAATATGGCGGCAGTATCTTTTCTCTTACCGATCCCGTTTACTCATTGATGTTAATGGGAATTTTAGGTGAACGATATTATGTTTGGGATAAAGAAGCGAGCATTAACTTCATCAAGCCGGGGCAATCGGACTTGTATGCAGATTTTGAGATAAGGCAAGGGCAGCTTGACGATATCTATCGTCAGACGCAACTCGGTGAAAAGTGCTTCCCCGAATTTATTATTCACGTGAAAGATAAGCAGGGTAATGTGGTTTCAGAAATTCAACGCACCCTCTATGTAAGAAAGAAGCCGCAATTTAGAGATGATGATGAAGCATTAGAGGCTGAGTGCTAATTAATAGATTTTAAATAGCAAAAAACCTCCTATAAGGAGGTTTTTTCATATCTACATAATGGTTATTAACTGTAACAATTAACAACCACTAGAGAATTAGTCTTCTAGCTCTGCTAGGCACATCTCTTCGTGGATTTGTTTAACCCAGTTAGATACGCGCTCATCAGTTAGCTCAGGTTGACGGTCTTCATCGATACATAGACCAACGAATTGGCTGTCATCGCCTTCAACTAAACCTTTCGATGCTTCGAATTCGTAGCCTTCAGTTGATGTGTGACCTAGGATAGTACCGCCTTTCGCTTCAACGATGTCACGGATAGTACCCATAGCATCACAGAAGTATTCTGCGTAATCTTCTTGGTCGCCACAACCAAAGATAGCAACAAGCTTAGTTGAGAAATCAATAGCTTCTAGCTCTGGGAAAAAGTCATCCCAATCACATTGTGCTTCGCCGTAGTACCACGTAGGGATACCAAGCAGCAGTAGATCGAAGTTATCGATATCTTCTTTGCTGCTTTTTGCAATGTCTTGAACGTGAACGAGCTGTTTGCTCAATTGCTTTTGAATCATCTTAGCAACAGCTTCAGTGTTACCTGTATCGCTACCAAAGAAGAGACCTACACTTGCCATAGAATCATTACCTTTCATTTTGTCTGTTGTCGGTGTAATAAAGTTCGGAAGAGAATCGTTAGATCCCAGTTCCTTCCCAGCTTAGTTGGATTATCCCTTTGGCGATAAAACCCGCACAGCCAAGGAAAAGTACTAACCATACGATGCGACGACCAAATGGAGGAACATTTCCCTGCTTGAGAACGTCCTTAATTGCCATACCGATTAAAAAGAAAATCGCGGCAAACAGGAGATCTAAACCAACAGATTCGATGATGTTCATGTAGTCGTAAAGCATGGGAACCTTATATACCAATTTTGCTTGGGCGCACTATATCACTGTTGTGAGATAAAGTTAATCTGCAGTAATTACACAGCTCTCATTTATCTGCACGAAAAAGCGCAGTTAAGCGATGAATTTTCTAATTGCTCTAAGTACTTCTGCTGGTTTTTCAGCATGCAGCCAGTGACCTGTGTTGGCAATGACATGCGCTTTTGCGTTAGAAAATTGCTGCTGAACGGCTGCTTGATGTTCTGCGGTGAGGTAATCTGAATCCCCACCTTTAATGAGCAAGGTTTTGACCGAGGTTTTCTCGATCGGTTCCCAACCAATAATATGTGGGTAGTTGCTCAATAACGAAGCAACATTGAAGCGCCATTCCATGATGCCTTGCTCTGTTTTGAACAAAGATTTGGTTAAAAACTGGCGAACGCCATCGATCTCGATATGTTTTGCGAGAACCTTGAGTGCATCTGAGCGTGAAGTCGGCTCTTCTTCTATCACGGCTTGCAGGCCTGCGAATACGTTGTCGTGGCGACTCTGAGTGTACGCGACCGGAGCCATATCCAAGACAATCAATTTATGCAGCGCAAGATGTTGTGTCAGTGCCATCGCTACTTTGCCACCCATCGAGTGACCAATCACAGTGACGTCTTCTGACTTAAGATCATGCAGCAGTTGAGCCACGTCTTGTGCCATCGCTTGATAGTTATGAGTGTCACTATGGAAGGATTGACCGTGGTTGCGGAGATCGATACTAAGTACCTGATGATCGGCTTTTAGATCCCTAGCGAGCAAGCCAAGGTTGTCCAGATTACCGAATAATCCATGGATCAAAACAATGGTGTGACCCTCACCTTCAATTTTATAGTTGAGCTGTACTGACATTTTTATCTTATTCATGGTGGGTTTGACGTAGAGTATCCGCGCGGATCTCGCTATAATCCCCCAGAGTTTAAACATTGAGATTGTGAAAAGCGAATGAAAACAATTGAGGTTGATGAGGACCTATACCGTTTTATTGCGGGTCAGACAGAACGTATTGGCGAAAGCGCTTCAGATATTCTGCGCCGCTTGTTACAGGTTGATAGCCAAGGCATGGCTCCGATCGAAGAGATCGTTGAGCCAAAAGGTATCGTTGTTAGCAAAGAGGTAGGCTTTACTCCAGAGAAGTTCGATGGCGTTAAAGAAATGCGCTCACTACTAATATCAGATGAGTTTGCATCACTAAAGAAAGCCATTGATCGTTTCATGCTTGTGTTATCAACACTGCATAAAATCGACCCTTTAAGCTTTTCAGAAGCAACTCAAGTAAAAGGCCGTAAGCGCGTTTACTTTGCAGATAACGAAGCGACGTTGCTAGCAAACGGCAACACGACTAAGCCTAAAGCTATTCCACAAAGTCCTTTTTGGGTTATTACTAATAACAATACAAGCCGAAAAAGACAGATGGTTGAGCAGCTTATGAGCCGCATGAATTTCCAAGCAGAATTGATAGAAAAAGTAACAGGTTCAATTTAACGAAATCTGATTTAAACCTCATAATATCCATGGATAAGAAGATATTATGAGGTTTTTTTGTTTTAAAATTTTATATATAAGGATGTCGAAAAATGGCTATGCACCCTCGTGCTGGGCAGAAAGCTCAGCAGGAAGATCTTCATAATATCCCGGCTTTAGTTGCTAACTATTTCTTACAGCAACCGGATGCTACGAACCCAGATCATAAAGTACTTTTCGGTACTTCAGGTCACCGCGGTACAGCAGACAAATCAACATTTAACGAAAACCACATTCTAGCAATTGCACAAGCGGTTGCTGAAGTTCGTGCCGAGCAAGGTACAACTGGCCCTCTTTTCTTAGGTAAAGATACTCACGCTCTATCTGAGCCTGCGTTCTCTACGGTTATCGAAGTGCTTGTAGCGAACGGTGTTGAAGTTATTATTCAAGAAAACAACGGCTTTACTCCAACACCTGGTATCTCGCACGCGATTCTTACGCACAACCTAGTGAATGACAAAAAAGCCGACGGCATTGTTATCACGCCTTCACATAACCCACCTCAAGACGGCGGTATTAAATACAACCCGACACACGGTGGCCCAGCTGAAGCTGAACTGACTCAAGCGATTGAAGACCGTGCGAACGTGATCATTGCTGAGCAAATGCAAGGTGTTAAGCGTACGCCTATCGCACAGGCTAAACAGTCTGAGCTAGTAAAAGAAGTTGACCTAGTCGCGCCATACGTCGCTGATTTGGTTAACGTCGTGGATATGGAAGCGATCCAGAAAGCAAACATCAAGATTGGTGTTGATCCACTGGGTGGCAGCGGTATTGATTACTGGCGTCAAATTGGTAAAGCGTACAATCTAGATCTTACTCTGGTAAGTGAAGCGGTTGACCCTTCATTCCAATTCATGTCTCTAGATAAAGATGGCGTAGTTCGTATGGACTGTTCTTCTCCATACGCAATGGCAGGCTTACTGGCGCTTAAAGACGAGTACGCTCTAGCATTTGGTAACGACCCAGATTACGATCGCCACGGTATCGTGACACCTAAAGGTTTGATGAATCCAAACCACTTCTTAGCGGTTTGTATTGATTACCTATACCGTAACCGTGAAGGTTGGGGTAAAGACGTTGCTGTTGGTAAGACACTAGTATCAAGTGCATTAATCGATCGCGTAGTTTCTGACTTAGGTCGCGAACTTTGTGAAGTGCCAGTTGGTTTCAAATGGTTCGTTGATGGCTTATACAACGGCCAGTTTGGTTTTGGTGGCGAAGAGAGCGCAGGTGCTTCTTTCCTACGTAAAGACGGTACGCCTTGGTCAACAGATAAAGACGGCCTGATTCTTTGCTTGCTTGCGGCTGAGATCACAGCAGTGACAGGTAAGAACCCACAAGAATACTACGAAGAACTTGCCGCTAAACACGGTGAATCTAAGTACAACCGTATTCAAGCGGTAGCAAATGGTGCACAGAAAGACGTGCTGAAGAAACTATCTCCAGAGATGGTTTCTGCTGAGACGTTGGCTGGTGATGCAATTACTGCACGCTTAACACACGCTCCAGGTAACGGTGCTGCGATTGGTGGCTTGAAAGTGACAACTGAGAACGGCTGGTTTGCTGCGCGTCCATCAGGCACTGAAGACATCTACAAGATCTACTGTGAAAGCTTTAAGGGTGAAGAGCACCTGAAAGCAATCGAAGCAGAAGCTCAAGAGATTGTTAACCAAGTATTTGCAGCCGCTGGCCTATAATCGAATCTCGATTACTAGAGTTGCTAAGTAAATAGAAGAAGGGTTGATGTGAAAGCATCAACCCTTTTTGTTTGTGTTAGTTACGTATAAGCGGGAAAAGGTAACTGAGTTAGCTCAGACGACTAACCGTGTGGCCAACTTTGTGGCATCACAAACCAGAATTGCCCCGACTTTGTTTGCCCATGGACGAAGCGATCACCGAACTCGGTGATCGGCTGACTGCTGAAATCATCCGTCCCTGCTGCCCATTGCTCTTTGGTGAGTGGATACAGTGGTTCACTGATTAAATGAGCCTGATCTTGATAGCACCAAAAGCCGTTTACTTGGCTTGGGTTAATGTCATAGCCCAAGCATTTTGTCGGTATGTTTTGCTCTAAGAAAGGGTTGGTATATAGACGACCTTGCATCAGTAAGTGTTTTGAGTCGACATCGATTTCTGGATATTGCTCAACAAAGGCGGCAGAAGAGGACATTTCGAGTTGGTGGCTGAGCATCCTGTCGAGTTTCTTATCCAATTGGTCGTGAGAGTTGGGTCCAAACCATGTTTGTTCGTGGAGCAGATAAAACTTAATCGCCACTTCCCAATGTTCCAGCTTTTGGCTGCTCTCTTCTTTAAGAATAAAGTCGATTGCACCGAGAGTTCTGCCTTCCACATTGATCTGAATCTCGTCGTGCTTTATCGAGTAATTCGGTGAGGCAGCGATCACTTGCTCGCATAGATATTGGTAGAGGAAACCTAATCTAGGATTACCCTCATAAGTATGTGATGAGTCGATGGCATGGTTGCTAGAGAATGCACTGAGATCCGAAACCGGTGGCTTGATTTCTAGTAATGGCGGTGAGTCGATGACCCATTGGTAAAAACGTTGCAGTGCTGTCATCTCTTCCTCATAAACTCATCGTGGGGCTTTCGACATTCTACCCGTAAATTGATATAACGACGTTATTATGAAGGTAAGCTGGAAATAAAAATGAATAACTTACAATTAGAAAAGCTACTTAACGAAAAACTGCAGCCACAGCAGATTAAAGATTACTGTCCGAATGGCCTTCAAGTCGAAGGTGCTTCTGAAGTCAAGCGTATTGTTACTGGTATTACGGCTTCGCAAGCTTTGATTAATAAAGCGGTTGAGCTAGAGGCTGACGCTTTGTTGGTTCATCACGGTTTCTTTTGGAAAGGTGAGTCAGAGGCAATTCGTGGCATGAAGGGCAAGCGCATTCGTACCTTGATTAAAAATGACATCAATCTTTTAGGTTATCACTTGCCGCTTGATATCCACCCTGAGCTTGGTAATAACGCGAAACTGGCGGAGTTACTTGAGATAGAAGTCGAAGGCGGTTTGGAAGGGCACCCACAATCGGTTGCTATGTTTGGTAAATTAAAAACACCAATGACAGGTACTGAATTCGCAGCAAAAATCGATCAAGCTCTAAATCGTAAACCACTGCATATCGCTCCAGAAAACCAAGACAAAATGATAACGACCGTCGGTTGGTGTACTGGTGGTGGTCAAGACTACATTGAGCTAGCGGCTTCTCAAGGCATTGATGCTTTTATTTCTGGTGAAATTTCTGAGCGCACTACTTACTCAGCACGCGAGCAAGACATTCATTATTTTGCTGCTGGCCACCACGCGACTGAGCGATACGGTGTAAAAGCGTTAGGTGAATGGTTAGCGGAAGAACATGGCTTGGATGTTGAGTTTATCGATATCGATAACCCAGTTTAAGAGCAGATGCGAGATAAGGGGTACGAGTCGAGTGTATGCGTCGTTCTCTAGAATTGAGCAGGTAACCTGTATAGTTTATCTGCTCGCTTAAGGAGATCCCCAACTCATTCGTCCCTCGTTCTTGGGGATGACGGGGTTGAGAGCGTACAAAAGAAAAGGGGTTGATGTTCTCACATCAACCCCTTTTAACATTATGATTTATAGCAACTATTCACGTTCGTGAAGTGCTTTAAAGTCACGTTGTTCTTCACCAGTATATAGCTGACGAGGACGACCGATACGGTTCGTCGGATCGCTGTGCATTTCGTTCCAGTGAGCAATCCAACCGATGGTACGAGACATCGCGAAGATTACTGTAAACATAGATACTGGAATACCGATTGCTTTCAGAATGATACCTGAGTAGAAATCTACGTTCGGGTATAGCTTCTTAGAAACAAAGTACTCATCAGAAAGAGCGATACGCTCAAGTTCCATCGCTACGTCTAGTAGTGGATCTTGGATGTTTAGCTCTTTAAGCACTTCGTGACACGCTTCGCGCATTACTGTTGCACGTGGGTCGTAGTTCTTGTAAACACGGTGACCGAAGCCCATCAAACGGAATGGGTCATCTTTGTCTTTTGCTTTCGCAACGTATTCTTCAATGTTATCTACGCTACCGATCTCTTCAAGCATGCGCAGACAAGCTTCGTTTGCACCGCCGTGAGCTGGGCCCCAAAGTGATGCGATACCTGCTGCGATACACGCAAACGGGTTAGCACCAGATGAACCAGCAAGACGCACTGTAGACGTAGAAGCGTTCTGTTCGTGGTCAGCATGTAGAGTGAAAATCTTATCCATTGCACGAGCAACGATAGGGTTCACTTCATACTCTTCACATGGGTTTGCAAACATCATGTGTAAGAAGTTTTCTGCGTAGCCTAGGTCGTTACGTGGGTAGATAAACGGCTGACCGATTGAATATTTGTAACACATTGCAGCCAGTGTTGGCATTTTTGAAATCAGGCGGTATGCCGCAATTTCACGGTGTGTATCGTTGTTGACATCAAGTGAGTCGTGGTAGAACGCCGCTAGAGCGCCTACAACACCACACATTACAGCCATAGGGTGAGCGTCACGACGGAAGCCGTGGAAGAAACTAGCGATTTGCTCGTGCACCATAGTGTGACGTGTCACGGTAGTCTTGAACTTTTCGTACTCAGCTCGAGATGGGGCTTCACCGTAAAGAAGTATGTAACATACTTCTAAGTAATCAGCGTTATTGGCAAGTTGGTCGATTGGATAACCACGATGTAAAAGAATGCCTTTTCCACCGTCAATAAAAGTGATTTGAGACTCACAGGATGCAGTGGCAAGAAAACCAGGGTCAAAAGTGAAAAAACCATTAGAACCTAGTGTACGAACATCGATCACTGGAGTACCAAGTACACCTTCTGTAATCGGCAGCTCGATTGGCGCTTGACCTTCAATGTGAAGGGTAGCTTTCTTATCCGCCATAACAATCTCCTTTGTTTATTATTTAATCCGTCCAGGATGTTTATGTGCCATTTTTTTACTGGTCTTACGTGGGAAAGTCAATTTTTCTGAAGCTTTGTGTGCACTTGTTAGTGTTTTTTACATTAAATTCGTTAAAAATCTGGTCTGTGTAGCATTATTTGTTACATCAATTGTATTAGAATGTTGCCAGTCGTATAGTGACGCTGAAAAGTTTGGTTAAAACCTTATAAATGCAAGGCTAAGAAGAAATGTGAGGTGTCTTTCTTAATCGAGCAGTTAACAATTATTTTACAATTATCTAAGGCTCAACTTCGGTTATTTGTTAAGTTAATGTTAAATTTTGAAGGTTTACAATCAAATTTTGTCCATAACAATATCATAAGGTTATTTAATGACCATAATGCTCAATGGAGCTGAGTGAGCAAGCCCGTGAAAGAAAGAAAGACAAGACCTGTTAATTTAGATTTACAGACCATCCACTTTCCAATCACAGCAATAGCTTCCATCCTACACCGTGTGTCTGGGGTGATAACTTTTGTCGCGATTGGAATTTTGCTTTGGTTACTATCCATTTCCCTCTCATCCCCAGTAGGCTTTGCCGAAGCTAGCGACATTGTCGATGGTTTCTTCGTGAAGTTTATTCTGTGGGGCATTTTAACCGCTTTGGCTTACCACATTGCTGGTGGTATTCGTCACCTTCTTATGGACCTTGGTCACTTTGAAGAGCTGGAATCTGGCGCGAAGAGCGCTAAGGTTGCATTCGCAGCAACAGCGGTATTGTCTCTACTAGCGGGGATCTTAGTATGGTAAACAACGTTTCTACTTTTGGTCGTAATGGTGTCCACGATTATCTATTGATTCGTGCTACTGCCATCATTATGACGCTTTACACTATCTACCTAGTTAGCTTTTGTGCTTTCTCTGGTGATATCTCTTACGCATCTTGGACGCAATTCTTTGGTGGAACCTTCACTAAAGTCTTCACCATGTTAGCGCTTACTTCTGTTTTGGTTCACGCGTGGATCGGCCTATGGCAAGTACTAACTGACTACATCAAATGCGCAAAACTGCGTGTTGGTCTTCAAGTCGGTGTTGTTGCAGTTCTTCTTGGATATTTCTTCTCTGGTCTGTTTATTTTGTGGGGTGCGTAAGTGACTATTCCTGTTCGTGAGTTTGATGCCGTAGTGATCGGCGCTGGTGGTGCAGGTATGCGTGCCGCACTGCAAATTTCTGAGCAAGGCCTTTCTTGTGCATTGCTTTCTAAAGTTTTCCCTACTCGTTCTCATACGGTTTCAGCGCAAGGCGGCATCACTGTTGCTCTTGGTAACGCGCATGAAGACCATTGGGAACAACATATGTATGACACAGTAAAAGGTTCTGATTACATCGGTGACCAAGACGCTATCGAATACATGTGTAAAAACGGTCCTGAGTCGGTAATCGAACTCGAAAAAATGGGCCTGCCTTTCTCTCGTTTTGAGAACGGTACTATTTACCAGCGTCCTTTCGGTGGTCAATCTAAAAACTTTGGTGGTGAGCAAGCGGCTCGTACCGCAGCTGCAGCCGACCGTACTGGTCACGCACTGCTTCATACGCTTTACCAACAAAACATTAAACACAAAACGACGGTTTTCTCTGAGTGGTATGCACTGGATCTTGTTAAAAACGAAGATGGTGCAATTTTAGGTACTACCGCGCTTTGTATGGAAACGGGCGAGGTTTGCTACTTCAAAGCGAAGGCAACAATCCTTGCGACTGGTGGTGCTGGTCGTATCTACGCATCAACAACCAATGCACACATTAACACTGGTGACGGTGTTGGTATGGCGATTCGTGCTGGCGTTCCTATGCAAGACATCGAAATGTGGCAGTTCCACCCGACGGGTATCGCTGGTGCAGGTGTATTGGTAACGGAAGGTTGTCGTGGTGAAGGTGGTTACCTTCTCAATAAAGACGGCGAACGCTTCATGGAACGTTACGCACCAAACGCTAAAGACTTAGCGGGTCGTGATGTTGTTGCTCGTTCAATGATGGTTGAAATTCGTGAAGGTCGTGGTTGCGATGGCCCTTGGGGTCCACATATTAAGCTTAAGCTTGATCACTTAGGTAAAGAGACGCTTGAATCTCGTCTTCCTGGTGTATGTGAACTTTCTCGTACCTTTGCTCACGTTGATCCAGTGAAAGAGCCAATCCCAGTAATCCCGACATGTCACTACATGATGGGTGGTGTTCCAACACAAGTTTCTGGTCAAGCTATTAAGCAAACCGAAGACGGCAGCGATGTTGAAATCCAAGGTCTCTTTGCTTGTGGTGAAATCGCATCAGTATCAGTACATGGTGCCAACCGTCTAGGTGGTAACTCACTGCTTGATTTAGTGGTATTTGGTCGTGCGACAGGTCTACACCTAGGTGAGACACTGAAGAAGCAAGACGAAGCGAAACCTGCAACTGAAGCTGACATTGAGCGTTCACTAGAGCGTTACAACCGTTGGGAAAACAGCACAGACGGCGAAGATCCAGCGCAAATCCGTAAAGATCTTCAGCAATGTATGCAGAACAACTTCTCAGTATTCCGTGAAGGCAAAGCAATGGCTGAAGGCCTAGAAGAGCTAAAAGCGATTCGCGAGCGTCTGAAAAATGCACACCTATCTGATAAGTCTACAGAGTTCAACACTCAACGTATCGAGTGTCTAGAGCTTGAAAACTTGATGGAAACGGCATTCGCAACGGCTGTTGCTGCAAATTTCCGTACAGAGAGCCGTGGCGCACACGCTCGATTCGATTTCCCTGACCGTGATGATGAGCAATGGCTATGCCACTCACTTTACAACCCAGAGTCAGAGAGCATGACTAAGCGTGGTGTAAACATGGAACCTATCCATCGTGAAGCGTTCCCACCAAAAGCACGTACGTACTAAGGAGATATGACCATGAAACTGAATTTCTCTTTATATCGTTACAATCCAGATGTCGACCAGAAACCTTATATGAAGGAATACACTCTAGAAGTGGATGAAGGTTCAGACATGATGCTTTTGGATGCGCTTATTCTGTTGAAAGAGCAAGATCCAACAATCTCATTCCGTCGCTCATGCCGTGAAGGTGTATGTGGCTCGGATGGTTTGAACATGAACGGTAAAAATGGCCTAGCGTGTATCACGCCATTGTCTGCGCTTTCGGGCCAAGACAAGATTGTGATTCGCCCACTGCCTGGCTTACCCGTTGTTCGTGACCTGATTGTAGACATGACTCAGTTCTACGATAACTACGAAAAAGTGAAGCCATTCTTAGTGTCTGATGGCAATGTGCCACCGGCTCGTGAAAACTTACAAAGCCCTGATGAGCGTGCTCATTTAGATGGATTGTACGAATGTATCATGTGTGCATGTTGTACAACGTCATGCCCATCATTCTGGTGGAACCCTGACAAATTCATCGGACCAGCAGGCCTGCTTGCAGCGTACCGTTGGCTAATTGATAGCCGAGATACAGCGACAGACGAACGTTTGTCCGATCTTGATGATGCATTTAGCGTTTTTCGTTGCCATGGCATCATGAATTGTGTAAGTGTTTGTCCTAAGGGATTAAATCCGACGAAAGCTATTGGTCACATCAAGACCATGCTAGTGAATCGTTCGGTTTAAGTTATATAAAAATTGCCGCCCTAGAAGTTTTGGGGCGGCCTTTTAATAGCTCGGCATAGACCGCAGCAAACGTGAAAACTACTGGTTAAGGGAAAATATGCACAACGGCGTGATGAAGGCATGGCTCGAGTCTTCACACTTGGCTGGCGCCAATGCAACGTACGTAGAAGAACTCTATGAACTGTATCTAAGTGACCCAGATTCGGTAAGTGACGAATGGAGAAGTGTTTTTGAAGAACTGCCTGTGCAAGCTTCAGAGACAGTGGAACAACCACACTCTCGTGTTCGTGAATACTTCCGTCGACTCGCTCAAGAAACAAAGCATTACAGTGTCCAAGTTAGTGATCCAGATGTCGATGCGAAACAAGTAAAGGTTCTGCAACTTATTAATGCCTATCGATTCCGAGGGCATCAAGCAGCAAATCTAGACCCCCTAGGTTTATGGAAAAGAGCGACAGTTGATGAACTGGACCCTTCTTTCCACACTCTTACCGAAGATGACCTCAATGAGACGTTCAACGTCGGCTCTTACGCCATTGGCCAAGAGACGATGGTGCTTAAAGATCTCTACAAATCTCTAAAGCAAACGTATTGTGGCTCTATTGGTGCTGAATACATGCACATGACAAATACAGAGCAAAAGCGTTGGATCCAACAACGTTTAGAGTCTGTATCTGGTCAACCCTCTTTCAACAAAGAAGAAAAGCAAGCTTTCCTAGAAGAGCTAACTGCTGCTGAAGGTCTTGAGCGCTATCTTGGTGCGAAATTCCCAGGCGCAAAACGCTTCTCGTTGGAAGGTGGTGATGCTCTTATCCCAATGACGAAAGAAATTATTCGTCATGCTGGCGGACAAGGCATGCGTGAAGTTGTTGTTGGTATGGCTCACCGTGGTCGTCTAAACATGTTGGTCAACGTGCTTGGTAAAAAGCCACAAGACCTGTTTGACGAGTTTGCGGGCAAGCACGATGACACGTGGGGTACTGGTGATGTGAAATACCACCAAGGCTTCTCTGCGGACTTCGCAACGCCAGGCGGCAACGTTCACTTAGCACTAGCATTTAACCCATCTCACTTAGAAATCGTAAACCCGGTAGTTATCGGTTCAGTACGTGCACGTCAAGATCGCCTTGGTGATAATGATGGTAGCCGTGTACTTCCAATTACTATCCACGGTGACTCAGCTATCGCTGGTCAGGGTGTAGTACAAGAGACGTTTAACATGTCTCAAGCTCGTGGTTTCTGTGTAGGTGGTACGGTTCGTATCGTTGTAAACAACCAAGTTGGTTTTACAACGTCTAACCCTCGCGATACACGCTCTACGATGTACTGTACCGATATCGCGAAGATGGTTCAGGCTCCGATTTTCCACGTTAACTCTGATGATCCAGAAGCGGTTGCGTTTGTTGCGCGTCTTGCATTGGATTACCGTAATACGTTTAAGCGTGATGTTGTTATTGATTTGGTTTGTTACCGTCGCCACGGTCACAATGAAGCCGATGAGCCGAATGCAACACAGCCTTTGATGTACCAAAAAATCAAGAAGCACCCAACACCACGTAAGCTTTACGCTGACGTGCTAATGGAGCGCGGTGAGTTTGGTATTGATACAGCAACTCAGCTAGTTAACGAATATCGTGATGCACTTGATCACGGTGAAGTTGTGGTTAAAGAGTGGCGTCCAATGGCACTTCACTCAGTAGACTGGTCTCCTTACCTAGGTCACGACTGGAACATCGAGTGGGATAACAAGATTGATATCGAGCGCCTGAAAGAGCTTGGTACCAAACTTTGTCAATACCCGGACAGCCACAAGCTGCAAAGCCGAGTAAATAAACTGTACAACGATCGTACTGCCATGGTGAATGGTGAGAAACAAGTCGATTGGGGTATGGCTGAAACTCTGGCATACGCAACACTTGTTGACGACGGTAAGCGTATTCGTATCTCAGGCCAAGATTCAGGTCGTGGTACGTTCTTCCACCGTCACTCAGTACTGCACAATCAATCAGATGCAAGCACGTATGTTCCTCTTGCGAACATTCATGATAAACAAGGGCCATTCCAAGTGTTTGACTCTGTGTTATCTGAAGAAGCGGTACTCGCATTTGAGTATGGTTACGCGACAGCAGAGCCAAGCGGTCTAACCCTTTGGGAAGCTCAATTTGGTGACTTCGCAAACGGTGCACAAGTTGTTATCGACCAATTCATTTCATCAGGTGAGCAAAAGTGGGCACGTCTATGTGGTCTAACTATGCTGCTTCCTCACGGTTATGAAGGCCAAGGCCCGGAGCACTCTTCTGCACGTCTTGAGCGTTACCTTCAGTTATGTGCTGAACAAAACATGCAGGTTGTTGTTCCTTCAACACCAGCTCAGGTTTACCACATGATTCGCCGTCAGGTTGTTCGACCAATGCGTCGTCCACTGATTGTAATGTCACCTAAGTCATTGCTTCGTCACCCTCTGTGTACTTCTTCTCTTGAAGATTTGGCAGAAGGCACGTTCCAACCAGCTATCGCAGAAATTGATGACCTGGCGCCTGATAACGTAAAACGCGTCGTGTTCTGTTCAGGTAAGGTTTACTTTGACCTGCTTGACCAAAGACGTAAGAACGAGCAAGACGATGTCGCTATTGTACGTATTGAGCAACTTTACCCGTTCCCTTATGAGGATGTGAGAGCTGCCATCGCACAATACACAAATGTAGTCGATTACGTTTGGTGTCAAGAAGAGCCACAAAACCAAGGTGCTTGGTACAGTAGCCAACATAATTTCCGAGCTGCTATCCCAGTAGGTGCTGATATTCAATACGCAGGTCGTCCTGCATCAGCATCACCAGCTGTTGGCTATATGTCAGTACACTTGAAACAACAAAAAGCGTTAGTTGACGACGCTTTGACCCTACTTAAGAACTAGAAGTAAAAGGAAAATACGCACATGACAATTGAAATTCTGGTTCCAGATTTACCTGAATCTGTGGCTGATGCAACAGTTGCTACTTGGCACAAAAAACCGGGCGAAGCGGTTGCACGTGATGAAGTCATTGTAGATATCGAAACAGATAAAGTAGTTCTAGAAGTACCGGCTCCTGAAGCGGGTGTTCTGGAAGCTATCATCGAAGAAGAGGGTGCTACGGTACTTTCTAAGCAGCTTCTGGCTAAAATCAAGCCGGGTGCTGTCGCTGGTGAACCAACGAAAGACACCACTGAAGATACAGAAGCATCTCCTGATAAGCGCCATAAAGCTGCGCTAACAGAAGAGAACAACGACGCACTAAGCCCAGCTGTTCGTCGCCTGCTTGCTGAGCACAACCTACAACCAGCTGACGTTAAAGGCACTGGTGTTGGTGGTCGTATTACTCGTGAAGACATCGACGCACACCTAGCAGCAGCGAAAGCGGCTCCGGCAGCAGCATCTGCACCAGCAGTTGAAGCGCCAGCAGCGGCTCGCAGCCAAAAACGCGTGCCTATGACTCGCCTGCGTAAGACAGTTGCAAACCGTCTTCTAGAAGCGAAAAACAGCACAGCAATGCTGACTACTTTCAACGAAGTGAACATGAAGCCAATCATGGACCTTCGTAAGCAGTACAAAGACCAATTCGAGAAACGTCACGATACGCGTCTTGGCTTCATGTCTTTCTACGTGAAAGCAGTAACAGAAGCACTGAAGCGTTTCCCAGAAGTGAACGCTTCTATTGATGGTACAGATATCGTTTACCACAACTACTTCGACATCAGCATGGCGGTATCTACGCCACGTGGTCTAGTGACTCCAGTACTCAAAGACTGTGACACACTAGGTTTCGCTGATATCGAAAAAGGCATCAAAGAGCTAGCAATCAAAGGTCGTGACGGCAAGCTAACGGTTGATGAACTGATGGGCGGCAACTTCACTATCACAAACGGTGGTGTATTTGGTTCTCTAATGTCTACGCCAATCATCAACCCGCCTCAAGCGGCAATTTTGGGTATGCACAAAATCCAAGACCGTCCAATGGCTGTTGATGGCAAGGTAGAGATTCTACCAATGATGTACCTAGCGCTTTCTTACGACCACCGTCTAATCGATGGCCGTGAATCAGTTGGCTTCCTAGTGACCATCAAAGAGCTTCTAGAAGATCCTGCACGTCTGCTATTAGACGTTTAGTATCGCTAAAACGTCTAGTTAACCCCGTTAGCTAGACGTAAAAAGTTTCAAAGGCTAGGCTGCTCAACGTCTGGCCTTCAATTGAACTGTAAAGCCATTAGAAAATGGACAGCAGTTGTTTTGAGAAGACCCTACAGACGTAACACAGGAAACTGTGTCGTTATGGAAATAATAATCCCTTAAGGGAAAATAAACGGAATATCAAAATGAATTTGCATGAATACCAAGCCAAACAGCTGTTTGCAGAATTCGGTTTGCCTGTACCAGAAGGTTTCGCATGTGATACTGCACAAGAAGCTTTCGAAGCTGCAGGTCGTATCAGTACAGCCAAGAAAGTCGTTAAGTGTCAAGTACATGCTGGTGGCCGCGGTAAAGCGGGCGGCGTAGAGCTACATGACACCAAAGAAGGCGTTAAAGAGTTTGCACAAAAGTGGCTAGGTAAAAACCTAGTGACTTACCAAACAGACGCTAATGGTCAGCCTGTAACAAAGATCCTAGTTGAAGAAGCATCAAACATTGCTAACGAACTTTACCTAGGTGCTGTTGTTGACCGCGCAACGCGTAAAATTGTATTCATGGCGTCAACTGAAGGCGGTGTGGACATTGAGAAAATCGCTGAAGAAACTCCAGAGTTGATTCACCAATCAGCGATCGATCCTCTAGTAGGCCCTCAAGCTTACCAAGGCCGTGAACTTGCGTTCAAACTTGGTCTAGTTGGCGATCAAATCAAACAGTTCGTTAAGATCTTCATGGGTCTTGGCAAAATGTTCTCTCAGTACGACCTAGCTCTACTAGAAATCAACCCGCTTGTCATTACTGGCGAAGGCAACCTGCTTTGTCTAGACGGCAAGATCAACATCGACTCAAACGCGATGTACCGTCAGCCTAAACTACGTGAAATGCACGATCCATCTCAAGAAGATGAGCGCGAAGCACACGCAGCACAGTGGGAACTGAACTACGTAGCACTAGATGGTAACGTTGGCTGTATGGTTAACGGTGCAGGCCTTGCGATGGGTACGATGGATATCGTAAACCTACACGGCGGCAAGCCAGCAAACTTCCTTGATGTAGGCGGCGGCGCGACAAAAGAACGTGTAGCTGAAGCATTCAAGATCATCCTTTCTGATGACAATGTTAAAGCAGTACTCGTAAACATTTTCGGTGGCATCGTTCGTTGTGACATGATCGCTGAAGGTATTATCGGTGCAGTTAAAGAAGTCGGCGTAACAGTTCCTGTAGTTGTTCGTCTAGAAGGTACAAACGCAGACCTAGGTCGCGAAGTACTTGCTAATTCTGATGTTGATATCATTGCAGCTGAATCTCTAACAGATGCTGCTCAGAAAGTTGTTGCTGCTGCGGAGGCTAAATAATGTCTGTATTAATTAACAAAGACACTAAAGTAATCTGTCAGGGTTTCACTGGCGGTCAAGGTACATTCCACTCAGACCAAGCTATCGCATACGGTACGCAAATGGTTGGTGGTGTTTCACCTGGTAAAGGTGGTCAAACTCACCTAGGCCTTCCAGTATTCAACACAGTACGTGAAGCGGTAGAAGTAACTGGCGCAACAGCAACAGTTATCTACGTACCAGCTCCTTTCTGTAAAGATGCAATCCTAGAAGCGATTGATGCAGGTATCGAACTGATCGTAACGATCACTGAAGGTATCCCTACAACAGATATGATCGACGTTAAAGTGAAGCTAGAAGAAACTGGCGTTCGCATGATCGGTCCTAACTGTCCAGGTCTTATCACTCCAGACGAGTGTAAGATTGGTATCATGCCTGGTCACATCCACAAGAAGGGTAAAGTAGGCATCGTATCTCGTTCAGGTACTCTGACGTACGAAGCAGTTAAGCAAACAACAGATGAAGGCTTTGGTCAGTCTACATGTGTTGGTATCGGTGGTGACCCTATCCCAGGTTCAAACTTCATTGATATCCTAAAACTTTTCCAAGAAGACCCAGAAACTGAAGCAATCGTAATGATTGGTGAAATCGGTGGTACTGCGGAAGAAGAAGCGGCTGAGTTCATCAAAGCAAACGTAACTAAGCCAGTTGTATCTTACATCGCTGGTGTTACTGCTCCTCCGGGCAAGCGTATGGGCCACGCAGGCGCAATCATCTCTGGCGGTAAAGGTACTGCTGAAGATAAATTCGCAGCACTAGAAGCAGCAGGTGTTAAGACTGTTAAGTCTCTTGCTGACATCGGTAAAGGCCTACGTGAAATCACGGGTTGGTAATCAGCTGGCTTTTATCGATTGAGATAGAAGTTAATTGAAACGATATTAAAAAGGCTTGGTCACTGACCAAGCCTTTTTTTATGTTTTCGAGATACGAGATCGTACTGCTAAGTGCTAAGCTCGACTTCTAACCATTTGAGATAGCATAAACATTGCTGCCGCACTGATAACCACAGACGGGCCAGCAGGCGTATCATAGAACCAAGACAAGCTTAATCCACCGAATACAGCGATAGAGCCAATAATTGATGCAAGGAAGGCCATCTGCTCAGGTGTGCTCGAGAACTTCCTTGCCGTTGCTGCAGGAATAATCAGTAGCGATGTCATGATTAACGCACCAACAAACTTCATACCGACAGCAATCACGATACCGACCAATAGCATCAGAATCAGACGCATTAAATCAATGTTGATGCCATCAACCGCCGCGAGATCTTCGTTAACCGTCGTTGATAGTAGTGGTCGCCAAAAGATAGCAAGTACTAATCCAATCACAGCAGCACCCGCATAGATGAACACTAAATCCGTTGGAGATACTGCCAGCAAGTCACCAAATAGGTAGCTCATTAGGTCAACACGAACGTTATCTAAGAAACTGACAGCAACCAAACCAAGTGATAGCGCACTGTGCGCCAAAATACCGAGTAGGGTATCGGTCGCGACCAGCTTTTGTTTTTGTAAAGTCACTAGCAACACGGCCAGCATCAAACAACAAATCAGCAGCGCGAAATACAAGTTAATGTTGAACAGAAAGCCAAGTGCTAAGCCCATCAAAGAAGCGTGAGCAAGCGTGTCACCAAAGTAAGCCATCTTACGCCACACCACGAATGAACCTAGTGGGCCTGCAATTAGTGCAATACCCAAACCCGCCAAAATAGAGGGAAGAAGAAACTCAAGCATTAGTGGTGTCCGTGTTTATGGTTTGAACATTCATGCACGTCGCCTTCGACAGGCTGGCCTGCGAGATCATGATGGTGATGTTCGTGTTGGTGATGATAAAACGCTAGCGTCTCTTGGGTCGCGGTGCCAAAGAGCGCAATATACGAAGGATGGTGTTTGATGTCTGCAGGTGCGCCTGAGCAACAGATGTGGTGGTGTAAACAGATAACATCGTCTGTTTTTGCCATCACTAAATGCAGATCGTGTGAAACCATAAATACGGCACAACCAAAGCGGTGGCGAATGGTGTCAATCAAGTCATACAGGTCTATTTGCCCTTGAACGTCGACGCCTTGAGCCGGTTCATCGAGAACCAGTAGATCTGGTCTTCTTAGCAATGAACGAGCAATGAGCACACGTTGGTTTTCTCCGCCAGATAGCTGGTGCATGTTACTCTTCTGCAGATGTTCAGCACCAACGAGCTTCAATGCTTCAAGGATCTCTTGCTGACTGAAATTGCCAGTGAGTTTTAGAAAACGCTCTACGTTGAGCGGTAGGGAATCATTGAGCTTTAATTTTTGTGGTACATAGCCAATTTTCAGTTTTTTAGCTTTTGTTATTGTGCCTGAAAATTTGGTCTGTAAACCCAGTACCACTTTTACTAATGTCGACTTTCCTGCACCGTTTGGCCCTATCAGGGTGGTGATTCTGCCGCGCTCTAAATTTAGAGAGATGTTGTCTAGAACTTTTCGACCGTCAAATTCGACGCTCACAGAATCTAGTTGGATTAAGTTATCCATGAATAGAACTCATTTGCAATTCGCTAATGTTATAATGTAACATTTACCTCAAGCCTAAGCTACTTTTCTATTATCGAGGGATTATGTCACGTTCATCTTTTATACTTGCTACTTTGCTTTTAGCGCCAAGTGTCGCAAGTGCCAATACTATTCTAACAAGCTTTAAACCAATTCAAATGATTGTGACAGAATTAACGCAAGGCGTTAGTGAGCCGGATGTGTTGATGAACAGCAATGCTTCGCCGCATGATTATGCGCTTAAGCCATCGGATGTCAAAAAAGTTCATAGTGCCGATATGGTCATCTGGTTCGGCCCTGACCTAGAAGCCTTTCTGACTAAGGTGATTGGTTCAAAAGAAAATGTTATCAAGATCAGTGATATTCCCGGAATCAACTTGCGAGAGTTCGGACACGAAGAGCATGACCACGATGCACATGAAGGGCACCACCACGGTAGCCATGACCCGCATTTTTGGTTAGGTATCGAGCAAGTTGAAGTAGCTGCAAAATACATCTCAGCTAAGTTGATTGAATCTGATCCAGACAACGCAATGGCGTACCAAGAGAATCTCGATTCATTCCTGATTGCATTGAAAGAGAAGCAACAGTCTATTCGAGAGCAACTTGCACCCGTGAAAGACAAAGGTTACTACGTTTTTCATGACGCGTATGGTTACTTTGAGCAAGAGTTTGAGCTAAATAACTTAGGTCACTTTACGGTGAGCCCAGAGCGTAAGCCGGGTGCAAAAAGCCTGATCGCTATTAAGAAAACGATAGTACGTGAAAACGTTCAATGTGTGTTTTCTGAGCCTCAATTCACTCCTGCTGTGATTGAATCAGTGACGCGCGGAAGTAACGCAAAACAAGGTCAGCTTGACCCTATCGGTTCAACAGTTGAAGTGAAGAGTGGAAGCTATTTCGATTTTCTTCAGCAACTTACAGATAGCTATACAAGTTGCTTAGACGAGAAGTAAGTCATAAACGAGTATTCTTTACTCTACTTTGCTCTCGTTAATTTATGAATCATGCCGCTTTTTGCGGCATTTTCGTGACCGCTAAGATAAAACCTCCTAACAAATAACAAACCTCCTTTCTCCTTTTCTAATTTCCGCTAAAATGGAAAGATAATAATAAGCACAAAAAAACTCAGTTTTTGGTTTAGCAACGATAAGACGTTGTGGTACCCAAAATTTCATGTGTTGTTGCTGTTCAGGATTAAGAGTTGTATCGAATTATCTTCAAAATGTTCATGTTAATGAGCATTTCATTTAGCGTTCTAGCGGTAAATACCTCGCCCTCCGTTTTCTATCCTTTGCCCGCTCAAGCGCAAGGGAATTTCCTTGCGGCTAAAAACTTGTATTTAGGTGCCGGAGGTGGGCTCTGGGTTCATGATGTGCATGGAAAAGTACTCTTTTACGATGGTCGAACTCTATTCCCTCGCAAGGGAAGCTTACTGCAATTTTCTTCGGAAAGAGTCGCCTTTCTGAACGATGAGTTTTGGACATTTTTCGACAATGAGGTCTATCGACATAACCCTGGAATTGGCAACGAATTGGCGTTTAGCCTAAGTCCCGGCGCTGAAATAGCGAATATCGGTGCATCAGGCGATTATATTTGGGTTACTGACGGCAGTAATTTCTATACCTACAACACTCAATCTTTAGAATTCAACACCTACTCTCTACTTAAACTGTACCGATACAATAACAGCAGTGACATTGCGATTAACGACGCTGAGTGGGTACTATCAAAGTGGGTGCTAGCGACCAGTTCTGGCGTTTACCTTTCAGAGAATCAAGAGTTTACCCATGTCACCGCATCAGACAAAAACCATATTGAGACGGTTTATTTTTCGAATGCTCGACGTGAGTTAGTGATCGGTACTTTAAATGGTGCTGTGATTGTTGATCTCGCGAACCCAGACAAAGAGACCATCGTTAAAGGGTCGCATGTTCTCTCGTTGGCCGAAACTTCGGACCAGTATTGGATTGGTACAGAGCACGGCCTTATTAGCTACAACTTTATTACGGGACAAATTACTCGATTCGAACAAGCCGCTAGTCAAGACTTCTCGTTACCGGGTGAGAAAATATATTCGTTGATAAACGATCATGCTGGTGGCATGTGGGTTGCGACAAACAACGGTATCCGATACTTTTCACTGTTCAGCAAAACCTTCTCGAGAACACCCCTAACTGGAATGGGCATGCATTCGAGTAGTGTGGTGATCAACAAAGTACTGCCTGTCAGTGACCAGTTATCTTGGGTCGCGTCTTCAATGGGGCTCTACTTGGTTGATTCTGAAAGTGAAGAGAACCCAATTCGTGTTTACTCTAACCCTGTTAATGATTTTGAGATCTTTGGCTCTTCCATTTGGTTGGCGACCGAACAAGGTATCATCAGTCTAAATACGGAAACACTACAACCCGAAGCCCTTGATTTACCAAGGCCAATTGAGGGAGTGCGTGTTGAAAACCTTGCGCTTCAAGCCGATAACGTTCTTTGGATGACCTCTGGGCAAAACCTCTATTCGTTATCTATCGAAACCATGAAACTGACGAGTTATGGCACTGACTGGTTAGTCGACAAGTTCTTGCCTGCGAAGATCACCGCTCTCAATGTAGGCTTGCTAGGTCGCATCTATATAGGAACGGATCATGGCTTCTACTCGTTCATTGATAAACGAATTAGCTTTAGTCGTTCCAGCGAACGGTTTGGCAAAGTCGTCGATATTGAAAAAGCGAAGGATGGAGCGCAGTGGTTTGCGAGCAGTTATGGCGTGTATCGAATCCCGGATGACAGCTCTATTATTCAAGAAATCACTCTTGTTGAAGACAATATTAGCCCCAACTGCCTGATAAGCGATGACAATGGTGTTTGGTTAGGCTCTTCGAAAGGCATCAGTTATTACGGATTGGATGGGCAACTGCATAAACACATAGGTTCGCCATTTGGTTTGATCACCAATGAACTGGCGGCAGGAGCGTGTGCTCTTTTTTACAGTCAAGATAGCCAACCTTCGAGGCTTGTTTTCGGCTCAAAGTATGGTGTAGTCAGCGCGTTATCTAACGAGTTACTGGTATCAACTACACCTCATAGCCGTGCCTTGTTGAGTAAGATAAGTGTCGACCAACAAACGGTATCACTTGGCGGGAAAACGGCAGAGCTGGATGAGATTCCTTATGGTTCATCGATGGGGTTTAAGCTAGGTATCTTACCAGCAACGTTCGCACCTGCGATGGAATACCGACTGAGCGACGATGAACCTTGGAGTGAGTTTGAAGGGGGCTTGTTAACGCTCGATCATCTTCTTCCAGGGGATTACACACTTGAAGTGAAGCCGGTTAAAGGCTCCCATTATCGCTTTGTGTCAACCAATCAAAGCTTCTCGATTGCGGAGCCTTGGTATCTGACCAATTGGGCTGCAGCAAGCTCTCTGATATTACTGATTGGCGTTGTGACTATCTTAGTCTTTTGGCGTTCGCGTTATGTCACTTTTGCCAACCGGCACTTAAAAGCGCAAGTTGCACTGAAGACAGACCAATTGAGGCACCAAAGCCGGATATTACTCGCCACTAATCAACAGCTTAAAAAGCAGCTATCCGTGAAGAATGCGCTTGTGTCTCACACTGCCAATGAACTCTCTTCTGAAGTGAATCATATTGCTGCGATGCTCCCGAATTGGAATGACGAGCTCAGGAAGTCGCCGATTCTAACCTTGAAAAATGGCTTAGCTCAATTGAGTAATACGCCTCAAGGAGAAGGGCAAGTTTGTTACGATATAATTTTAATCTTAGAGGTGGTACTCAAAGCTTGGCAGGATGACTTAACCAAAGCCGGTATTGAACTGGATATTAAAGTCGAAACAAAACAACGATATGTCTCGTTGCTGTATTTTAATCTCGATATTATCTTCAATAGCTTGGTTGCGAGCATCATCAAGAGAAACTTTAAGTCGCAGAGTATGGTGGTTCTGGTTGAAGAGGTTAAGGAGCATCTTGTTGTGACCATTCGAGATCATGGGATGCCTTTCCCTAAACTGGCATCAAGCATGGGTGACAATACCGGAAAGTCGACCGACCTTAACATCGAAAAGCTGCCGCTATTGATGAATCAGAGCGGTGGTGAGCTTAATGCCTTTGTTTCGGAGTCTCAAAATAAGGTTCAGCTTTCGTGGCCAATTGAGTATCAAGTACTCGACAATCTTGAAGCCAGCACAATTGAACAGATTGAAACCATTAAGCTTGCCGCCTCAACACCAGAGCAACAAAAACTGACAGCGGAACAAGAGTGGAAGAACAGAGTGTCGCAGCTTGTGAGTGAAAACTACGCTGATGCCGAGTTCAGTACTGCAACTGCCGCTAAGTATTTGTTTATGTCTGAGAGAAGCTTACAGAGACGCTTTAAATCGGCTTACAACAAGACCTTCAAAGAGCACTTGAATGAAGTACGTCTAGAGCATGCGTGTGAGCGCTTACTCGCTGGAGAGAAGATCTCTGATGTGGCGTTTGATTCGGGGTTCAATGACCCTTCCTATTTCAGTCAAAGGTTTAAGCACCACTTTGGCATGTCACCATCTAAGTTTGCTGAAAACAACGAAGAGTAGCACGCAGCGGATACTCAGCTAGAACATAAATAAAGATACTTTAGCCTCGACATTCGTGTTGGGGCTTTTTTATGGTTCA
>NZ_JBFRJF010000009.1:0-40262 GCF_041468745.1 Vibrio sp. 10N.286.52.F8 | reverse complement strand
CGCGATGAACCATAAAAAACCCAGCCGAAGCTGGGTCTGTTTAGCGCTCATCTCTCACCACGAGCTAATTTGTGGAAGCCTAACGTTGACGCTTATAGTCAACGTGGCTTTTTAATCGATTAACCTAGTAGGCTAAGTGCCGAGTTCGGAGCTTGCTTCGCTTGAGCAAGAATCGAGCTTGAAGCTTGAGAAAGGATCTGAGACTTAGTCATCTGAGTCGTTTCTTTCGCGAAATCGGTATCTTTAATACGGCTCTTAGATGCGTTAACGTTCTCGTTAATGTTGTCTAAGTTGCTGATAGCGTGGTCGAAACGGTTTTGGAAAGCACCTAGCTCAGCACGGTGGCTATCTACATACTTAAGTGCCGCATCGATAATAGCTACAGACTCTTGTGCGCCGCCAACTGATGTTACGTCGATAGTATCAACCGTTACGTCTTTGCCAGGTTGTATGCCTAGTTCGCCAGCCAGGCTGCCAGAGAATGCCACTTCGCCTTCAACCTTGTTGTTACCAGTAAACATTTGTAGCTTACCGTCTTCAGTTACAGACGCTTTAACAGAGTCTTGTTGACCGTTGATGTACGTTGCTAGCTCTTCGATGTCGTCACCCGCTTTTGCGCTGATGTCGATTTCTTGTGCTTGACCGAAGTTATCAGTGAACGACATTTTTAGGTCGTTAGAGCCTGCTTGAACGTTCCAATCTTTATCTTTCGCGTTCTCAGTTTGGTAGCTCTTACCACCCATCTGAGCGTTATCAGAGCGCATGTCTTTCAGTTGAAGCATTACCGCTTCACCGTTGTCTGCACCGATTTGGAATGATTTAGTACCGTGAGTACCGTTAAGCAACTTGTTGCCACCAAAAGACGTCGTTTCCGCGATACGGTTCAGTTCGTCGTTCAGCGCTGTTACTTCTTCTTGAATCGCTACACGTTCAGATTTTGAGTTTGAGCCGTTTGAAGATTGTAGAGACAAATCACGCATACGTTGCAGGATGTTAGTCGTCTCATTCATTGCACCTTCAGCTGTTTGTGCAATTGAGATACCGTCGTTCGCGTTACGTACAGCAACATCAAGACCACGACTTTGAACGTTCAAACGGTTCGAGATTTGTAGACCCGCAGCGTCATCTTTTGCGCTGTTGATTTTTGAGCCAGAAGCTAGACGCTCCATTGATGTTTGTTGTGCGCTGTTTGCGTTGTTTAGGTAACGTTGCGCTGTCATCGCTGAAACGTTTGTATTTACATTCACTGCCATGGTGATTTCTCCAATTGATTTTCCGGTATAGCGGTTTCCGACGTCTCGGAAAACCAAGTAGTTCTCTCAAAGTTACTTTTAATAACGGCGCGAAAATCAGAAGCTTTAGAAAAACTTTCAAAAAACCACAAAAAAAATATTAATCTAATATTTATCAACAACTTAATTTTCATCATTTTCTAATACAGCGATAGATTTCAATTGGAAAAAGATCTTAATCTGTTCAGAAAGCGTACGAACCGCCGTCTAAATGGCTCAAGGTCGAGAAATGATCAATCGCCAAAGATCTCTGACTTACGCAAATCTTGTGTAATAGATGACATTATTTGTCGTGAAGAAGAACCATCAAATAGAGATTTGGAAAAGGTAGTGCGAGAAAGTTCACAGGAAAATAAATAGCAAAAACAAGAAATAAAGAAAGGAAAAAGCCCCTTTTCCTTTGAGAGAACCGGGGCTAGTTGGCGCGTCAGAGCCTGTGTGGAGATCATCGAGAAATGAACACATTTCCGACTTGCCGTTGCATTCTTACTGCAAAAATGGATAGCAGGTGAGAGATGAGAGAGCTAAACATTCAATAGTAAGTATGCTTGCCAGTTTCCCTTGCTGCATGGCTCACGTCTGAACACGAGCAGCAAGTTCAACCAATAACTATTGCAATAATGACATTGCAGAGTTAGGCAACTGTTTTGCTTGAGCAAGTATTGAAGTACCTGCTTGTTGCAGAATTTGTGATTTGGTCATTTGCGTCGTCTCTTTCGCAAAGTCCGTATCTTTGATTCGGCTGTTTGAAGCGTCTACGTTCTCTTGTACGTTTGCCAAGTTATTAATACTGTGGCTTAGACGGTTCTGCTTTGCACCCAAATCAGCACGCTGTGAATCTACGTATTTCATTGCAGAATCAATCACGCTAATAGCATTCTGTGATCCTGCTACGCTCATCAAACTAATATCTTGAACCGATGTTGCACGACCTTCACTCTTGATTCCTAACTCAGAAGCTAAGCCACCAGAAATAGACATAGCCCCTTCAAGGTCAGGTTCAGCAACGAACAGTTGAATGCGGCCATCATCGGTAACCGATGCGTTCACAAGATCAGATTGACCATTAATGTAAGTCGCAAGCTCTTCGATATCATCACCTGCTTTGGTATTGATATCTAAAACGATATCTTCACCCGCTTTGGTTCTGAATTCGAACTTAAGATCGCGAGCTTGTGCAGGCACTTCCCAGCTCTTGTCTTTGCCGTTTTCAGAATCAAACGTTGTGCCACCCATACGGAAATCATCAGCACGAACACTAGTAAGGCCCATAATCATCGCTTCACCAGAGCTAGAACCAATCTGGAATGATGCTTCACCAAATGATCCATTCAACAGACGACGACCACCAAACGAGGTTGTCTCTGCGATACGGTTAAGCTCATCTTGAAGTGCCGAAGACTCTTCGTTTAGCGCGGTACGTTCAGCTGCGGTGTTCGTTCCGTTTGATGATTGAATCGCCAGATCACGCATACGTTGTAGTACGTTGGTTGATTCATTCATCGCGCCTTCAGCGGTTTGTGCAATTGAAATACCATCATTGGCATTACGCATTGCAACGTCTAAACCACGTGATTGTGCCGTTAAACGGTTAGAGATTTGCAGACCGGCTGCATCGTCTTTCGCGCTGTTGATTTTATGCCCAGATGACAAACGTTCCATAGAGGTCGCCAAGTCATTAGATGCTTTATTCAGGTAACGTTGTGCTGTCATAGCAGATACGTTAGTGCTTACATTGATAGCCATTTTGCTCTCCTTATGAGTTCGCAAAGTTTCTGCGAAGCGGCCAGCTTTACTCTCATATGGATAAGCACTGACCGTGTATTACTCGATAAACCCTATACAAGGTTTAAGATCTGTATTAATCATTTATAACCAACACAGATGCAAGTTGTATGCCAAGTTTAATGTCATGTAAATAATTTTTTAATTATCTAAAAATCAGAAGCTTACAAACAACACTGCGCAATTATGATTTTCTACTATTAGAAGATGAAAAACATTCACCTTCCTTATTGCCGTTTTTTGCCGCTATTCTAGAAACATCATGCTTCGTACAAAAAAGCGGCAAACTGTGGCGTCATTCGCACGTATGGCATAGCACATACGGCAAGGAATCAACGCCATGGTGATCGACAAGCCACCATTAAATACCGATTGATCATTAAATATAGTTAAACAAGGTCAGGTCTTTGGTTTTGCCAAACGCTTGTTGAGAAGCTTGCAATGCTCGAGAGTTTTCATTGAACTCAATGATGGCTTTCGAGTAATCCAAGTCTTCAAAGTTGCTTTTCGCTTTGGCTAAAGACAACTTAAAATCTTCATGTTGCTGCTCTTGAATATCCAGCGTACTTAAACGCGCACCGACATCGGTTCTAGCCTTCGTTAGATGAATAAACGCAGCATGAAATTCTTCGGTCACTTGGTGCAATTTCGCTGTTGCTGATGCATCCGATACCGGGTTTTCAGCCTGCTCAGCCGCCTCTTTGAACGTATCAAAGATAGAGAAAGTCTCTCGCGGTTCTAAGGTGATCGAATCACCTTTAGTGATTTGGCCTTTGATTTGGATATTCAGACCTTCATAGACAATGCCAGTCGAAGGATCAAAGTCTTCCGCGGCCACCACTGCGCCATCTTTTTCAAGTTGATAAGCATAATTTCCTGTCTGCATATCAACGAACGTCACTTTATACGTTGACCCACCTTCAACTGAGTTCGTCGCACGTTCCAAAAGTAATTCAGAAGCGGGCTCAAGCTCGTACTGAGGTTCGTAATCACCAAACGGGTTATCTATTTCCATAAATAACTTGCTGCCCGGATCATTCATCGCCATCTCGAAGCTACTCGCTACACGCATCTTTCGCTGATAGTCATCGCCCTGATAGCTGACGTTACCTTGGTTATCTCTAAAGAAGGGTTGATTCTTCGGCTTAGTACCCGCAAACGTGTAGTTACCCGACTCATCTTGAGAGTTAGCTAAATGCAGAAAGTTATTCGATAGCTCTTGGATCTCGCGTTTCTTCGCTAAACGGTCCTCTGGAGACAGCGCACCGTTAATCATTTCCATCACGGTTCGTTTTGCTTCATCAGCAAAGCCTTCGGTGTTGGAGACCAATACCTCATGATGCTCTAATCGATTACGAACCAAGACGATTGCGTCACTATATTGCTTAAGCTGCTCTGATTGCTGACCAATATTCTGTAAATAGTGAGTCGCAAGAGGATCATCACTTGGCGACTGCAACTTCTTACCGGAAGCGAGTTGCGCTTGGTTGTGATGCACCTTGTTCTCTTGACGGCGCAAGTCATTTTGTACTGACTGATAATTATGGAAGCTAGAGATACGATTCAACATTTATACCTTCCTATCTCAGAGCCAAAATAGTGTTAAACGTATCGTTGGCTGCTTGCATGATGCGTGAAGAAGCCATATACGCTTGCTGAAATTTCATCATATTTGCCGCTTCTTCATCGAGGTTTACTCCCGAGATAGAAGCTATACGTTCTTGAGCCGACTGTTTTTCTAACGTCGCAATATCACTCAGGCGATTTGCCGTTGAAGACTTCAAGCCCGTATTAGTATTCAAGTTATGGTAAAGGTCTAAAATCGTAGACTCACCCTCATTCAACAGCTTTCCTGTTTGAAGGTCTTGCAGCTTACGCAGGTTACCGTTGTCACCTTCTGATGGGACAAGGTTTGCCGTAAACTTATCGTTTGCCACCGCGCCGGGTGTGAGCTCAAACGTTGTGCCGTTGATAGTCACTGGCCCTTGTGGCGGATACGGTTGCGGCTGCATTAAAATGTTGCCCTTCGGATCCGTCACAGCAAACTGCTCACCTTTTGGTGAGACAATCACTTCAAACTCACGCAGTTGACCTGCTTCTAGGATTTTAAATCCCGCTGTACCCTTGGCAAACGTGGTCGATGCCTCATAACTTTGCGCAGCAATGTCTTTCGGGTCTTTGGTTTCCATATGAATCTGCGCAGCAAAATTACGCGTTGGACGCAGTAACAGTTTCTCTCCTAGTTCAGGAGGGTTACGTACTTCCACTCGCATGCCATCAAGATAAAAAGCACTACCGCTAGAGTCGGTCGCCATCTTAACGGTCTCACCGTTCGGCTTAGTCACGACATAATCACTGCCATCGTATTTCAGTCCATACTCACCGCCTTTTAAGGCAGAAGTATCATCAATGTATACCGCAACATCGGCTTTCGATTGCCCGCTAGCCGTGACACGAGATTTTGCCACCAGCTCTGAGTTCACGTCGGTAAACAAGCCCTTACCTACGTTGCCGTTAAGATCCAAACCTTGTTCTTGAAGACTATTGACCTCATATGAAAACGCGGTCGCCAAACGACCAAGCTCATCCATGATTGCTGGGATATGTTCGTCACGCATGTCTAGCATGGCGCCGATTTTTCCGTCGATATCACTGCTGGTGATCGGTTTTAAAGACTTACCTTCAACAATTGCTAGGCGACGCTGATGCGCATCGGGCAAGCCATCAACCATCTTCAGTTGGCTCGCTTCACTACCAGAAACCAAGGTGTGACCATTACCAATATGGACGTTAAATCCTTCGGCATTTGAGCGTGGTGTCACCGTGACTTTGGTGTAGCCAGAAAGCTCATTAATCAACTTTTCGTGCTGATCTCGTAGGTCATTATGAGGCCCAGGAGTCCGCATCATTAAACGCTGAACATCGCGGATCTCGTACGCAAGTTGGTTAACTCGCTCGATACCCATATCTAATTTTTTATTCGTAGAATCAGACTGTTGACGAACCGTTTCATGGAATTCATTTAACGTCTTGCTGAGTAGTCCAGCCTTTTCTAGTACAACTTTTCGAGCACCGACATCATTCGGTGTATCGGCTAATGTTTTAACCGAATCAAACCATTCATTAAGGTTTTCTGGAATCTTCTTCGAAGCAACCGATGACAGCATACTCGACAGCATATCGAGGTTAGCTTCGGTGTCGCCTTTATTGGCGGCATTGGTTGTCGATAAGTTAAGTTCGTTGACGGCAAATTGGTCCCAAGAGCGGCGAACATTTTCCACATGCACACCCATACCGTAGCTTTGGCCACCGTACTGACGCGGGTCATTCACACCTTGAATCACAGATTGGCGGCTATAGCCCTCTGTGTTGGCGTTAGAAATGTTATGACCTGTGGTGTTTAGCTGTCTCTGAGCAGTAAGAACACTTTGTGCCCCTACATTCAGAAGATCCGACGCCATAATGCCCCCAAAAAACTTAACAAAACCAGAATGAACTGATTAACTACAACCGTATATTACTAAGATAAAAGCAATATATATGCCAATACAAACAATGGAGAGTTAAAATACGATAATTTATTGAAGTGTAAGGAGATAACTATGGATTACGCGTAAGAACTGAAGGGGCGGAGAAGAAAAGAGCCTGCCAGTAGCAAGCTCTCTATGTTGATTGATGATGCTAGTTCATCTCATCAATCTTGGCTTTAACTCGTAAAACCTTGTCTGCATAGTTAGGGTCAGTTGCGTAACCAGCCTGATGAATGCCTTTGATGAAATTCTCTGAATTGCCTTGATGCTGTAGCGCTGTTTCGTATCTTGGATTTTCGTTCAAGAACTTCACGTAATCATTAAAGCTATCTTCGAAATTAGAGTAAGAACGGAAAGAAGCAGACTCTTTAACGGCGGTTTTGCCATGGAACTCAAGAGTTTGAGTCGCGACCTTATCGCCCTTCCAGCTTCTATCTGCTTTGATGTTGAATAGGTTATTACTGTTGCCCAAAGAGTTCTTAATCATCTTAGAGCCCCAACCTGTTTCAAGTGCCGCTTGCGCCAGTAGCAGTGACGAGTCCACACCAAGCGCACTTGCCGCTTTTTCCGCGTAAGGCTTCATTGAGGTCACAAACGATTCTGGAGAATCAAAGGATACTGGCTGTTTTGCTGCTTGCGCAGGTTGAACGTCTGACGCTCGCTCTTCCGAACGGCCTGAATATTGCGGTCTTTGCAATGAAGCATCAAAGCCTTCACTGCGAACCTTCTCTTCAGACGTATCGCTTGCTTGGCCAGCGCTTAGTTGAGCCACGATCATATCTGCAAGACCTAATGAACCTGAAGCGCTTAACTCACTCGCCATTTGGTCATCTTGCATCTGACGATAGAACTGCTCGTTCTGGCTGTTCAACATATCCGACTTAAAGCTCGAGTTAGCATCGCGCATTGACTTAAACAACATCGAGGTGAAAATCGATTCAAACTGTTTTGCCGCCGCGGTTAATGCTTCTTTCTCGCTACCTTCTTCACCGTTTACCGCTTGTTGACGAAGGCGGTCTAGGCTACCGATATCGTGAATAAAGCCGATGTCATTGTTATTTTTAATCATGCTTTACCCCTTCTTAGATAATGATCAATTGGCCTTCAATCGCACCCGCTTGTTTCAGTGCTTGAAGGATTGCCATTAAATCAGAAGGTGCAGCGCCCACTTCATTGACTGCGCGTACCAAATCGTCCAGCGTTAGGCCAGGTTCAAATTTGAACATCTTACCATCGCCTTCCGTGATTTCGATATCAGAATCAGGGACCACTACCGTTTGGCCACCAGAGAATGCATTCGGTTGGCTTACGTTTAGATTTTCTTTAATTGCAACCGTCATACCACCGTGGGTGACCGCCGCCGCTTTTAGGCGAACGTGCTTACCAACCACAATCGTACCTGTACGAGAGTTGACGATGATTTTTGCAGAGCCTTCAGCAGGGTCGAACTCGATGTTTTCGATAGCCGACAAGAATGCTACACGCTGGCTGATTTCACGCGGTGCACGAACTTTTACTGAAGTTGCGTCTACCGCTGAAGCCATTTGTGGGCCTAGGAAATTATTAACCGCATCAGCCATACGCTGAGCCGTTGTGAAATCTGATTGGATTAGGTTGAAGGTGATGTAGTCACCACGACCGAATGGCGTTGGGATCTCTTGTTCAACCGTCGCACCGCTAGAGATGATACCAACGTTAGGGTTGTTACCGACAATCTTAGAACCGTCGTTACCTTGTGCACTAAAGCCACTTACCACCAAGTTACCCTGCGCGACCGCATACACTTGACCGTCTAGACCTTTCAAGAAGGTCTGTAGCAAGGTACCACCACGAAGGCTTTTTGCTGAACCGATAGAAGAAACGGTTACGTCAACTTCTTGCCCTTGCTTAGAGAATGCTGGCAGTTCAGCAGTCACAATAACAGCCGCGACGTTTTTGGTTTTTGGCTTAGTGCCGGGCGGCAATTGGATGCCAAAATTTTGCAGCATTGCGTTAAATGTTTGATCGGTAAAGGGAGTTGTCTCACCAGTACCCGGCAAGCCCGTGACCAAACCATAACCGACAAGTTGGTTACTACGAACACCCGCCACTTTTGCCACGTCTTTGATTCGCGCAGCATGGGCACTGGTGGCAAGAAATAGCATGCCGAATAGTACGAGTGTCAGTTTTTTCATTGAGTAACCTGTCTGTATTGCTTTAATTTATAATAGCTTAGCTAAATGTGGCTCAGTGATAGAGGCTGTCAGTATGTCGTCGTCCTATCAAGCTCTACAGAGATACATTAAAGAATCGTGCCAAGAATCCAGGCTCTTGCATATCTTTCTGTACGCCAGTCCCTGAGTACTGAATTCGTGCGTTAGAAACACGGTTTGAAGCAATGGTATTTTCGAAGTCAATATCGTCTGGACGGATGGTACCGCTTAGGCGGATGTACTCATCGCCGGTGTTCAGTGTCATCCACTTCTCACCACGCACCACTAGATTGCCGTTAGCGAGCACTTCAATCACTTCCACTGTAATGTAACCACTGATGCTGTTGCTCTGATTAGCAGAAGCATCACCTGCGAAGGTGTTAGTATTGCTTAGGTCATACGAAAAATTGTACTTGTCTATCGTCAGCTCTTGGCCGCCAACAGCCAAAGGCTCCATTGACGAATCATTCGACTTAGACATATCTGCATTGGCTTTTTTCGTCGCACGAGTATTCTCATCTAGCGCTACAGTGATGATGTCACCAATACCACGAGGCTTTGAGTCGTCATACATGCTGCCAATGTGGTTCACATTAAACAGTGAGCCCGTTGCCGCTGCATAATGCTCTGGCTTCTGCTTGGGGTTGATTGGCGCCCATGCAGGGTCACCAGCAATTGGATCGGTTCGCCCACGAAGCGTGTCGATAATTCCTGAACTTTCTTCTGCCGACTTATCGCCTTCAACCGCATCAACCACTGTGGTCGCGTTCTCTTGTGCTGGCGTCTCAATTGGATCCAGTACTGTACAACCAGTCATCGAAGCTAACAGGGCTAAACAAAAAATACGTTTCATGGCGATATACTCTCAGCAGGCAGTGGTAAATGGGTCAATTAGCAAAAACAGATAGATTAATTAAAAAAGTAAACGGCGAATAAACCAATTACAGCTGTTGGTTAACAAAGCTCATCATCTTGTCTACTGACGAGATAACTTTCGAATTCATTTCGTATACACGCTGAGCTTCAATCATGTTTACCAGCTCTTCGGTTACGTTTACGTTCGATGTTTCTAGCATCGATTGGCGGATGTTACCCAGGCCATCAAAACCCGGTACACCCTCTTGTGGGTCGCCACTCGCGCCAGTTGGCAAATAAAGGTTTTGACCTACTGGCTCTAGACCACCTGGGTTTACAAAGTCAGTAATGGTAATTTGACCAACCACGACGTTGTTTTGCTCGCCACGTAGACGAACCGATACTTCACCGTCGTTACCAACCGTTACCGAGATCGCGTCTTCAGGAATCACAATTTCTGGTTGTAGAGGATAACCTTGGCCCGACGTTACGATCGCGCCTTCACCGTTCAGTGTGAACTGACCATTGCGGCTGTAACCTGTTTCACCGTCTGGCATTTCAACTTGGAAGAAACCGTCGCCTTCAATCATCATGTCTAGGCTGTTAGATGTCGTTTGTGCGTTACCGTGAGTGTGCACTTTTTGAGTCGCGACGACCTTAGAACCGGCACCCAGCATCAAACCACTTGGCAGCTCAGTATTCTGAGACGATTGACCACCCGGTTGATTAATATTCTGGTAGAACAGATCTTCAAATACCGCGCGGCTCTTTTTAAAACCAATGGTCGAGGCGTTGGCAAGGTTGTTCGAAATCGTTGAGATATTGGTTTGTTGGGCGTCTAAACCCGTTTTACTTACCCATAATGCTGGATGCATAGCAATGTCCTTTAAATTCTATTAGCTCATACGAAGCAGTGAATCAGACGACTTGTCCATTTCCTCTGCTGTGCTCATCATTTTGACCTGCATTTCAAACTGACGTTGTAAGTCAATTAGGCTGGTCATTTCACCTACGGCATTTACGTTACTGCCTTCGATAGCACCTTTTAGCAACGTTACCGCTGCATCTGCTTCGTATGCCTGATCTGGGTTTTTCGAACGGAATAGACCATTCGTGTCTTTAAACAAACTTTGGTTGTCTGGACGTACAAGCTTAATACGATCAACCACGGCCAATTCTTCAGCTGGAGCGCCTTGAGGAATCACCGAAATCGTACCGTCTGTACCAATTTCTACTTTGCTGATTGGGATTGGCAGCGTGATTGGTGCATCGTTTTCACCAAGCACTAAGTGACCGCTTGCGTTGGTTAGTAAACCGTTTTGGTCAACCCTTAGGTTACCGTTACGTGTTAAACCTTCACGGCCAGTATTGTCCATCACTGAAATCCAACCATCACCTTGAATGGTAACGTCTAGATCTCGGCCAGTAGTAACCACACTACCCTGAGCGAAATTATGACCCGGACGCTCTGTCATGCTGAAAACACGAGTAGGCATGCCTTCGCCATACGCTTGCATTGAACGTGCCTGTGCTAAATCAGCACGGAAACCCGTTGTACTTACGTTGGCAAGGTTGTTTGCACGTAGCTGCAAAGCTTGCATATTTTGCTTAGCGCCACTCATGGCAAGAAACAGTGCGCGATCCATAATTTTGCTCCAAAAATCATCTTCTGGGGCTAATAAAGCAAACACTGTGCCAATATTTTTAACTGTTATTTATCAATAATTTAAATAGAAAACGAACGAAGATGGGTGATCGTCAAAGGATCATTGAGGAATAATTGTTGCCAGAGGCATTACCGGGCGGCAATAGGGGCGGCAAATAAGAAGACAAACAACAATACCCAATTCAATAACATTGAATTGGGTATTCGCAGATGATTCAAACGCTCGAAACGATTAACGAATCTGAAGAATATTCTGTTGTAGCTGGTTGTGTACTTCTAGAGAACGCGAGTTCGCTTGGAAGTTACGTTGAGCAGAAATCAAATCAACCAGTTCTTGAGTCATATCGATGTTCGACTGCTCTAGCGAGCCGTTGTTGATGCTACCAAATGAACCTTTGTTCGATTCACCCCAGATCTTGTCACCAGAGTCGTTGGTAGAATCCCATTGAGTACCGCCTTTCTTATCCAGACCTTGCTCATTTGGTACACGAACCAAGCCTACACGGCCAAGCATCACGTTTTCACCATTTGAATAAGTACCTAGAACACTGCCGTACTCATCGAAATCGATTTTTGTTAAGAAACCTGTTGTCGCGCCATCTTCATCAAACTTAGTCAATTCAAACGGAGCGGCAAACTGAGTTGAAGAATCTAAACCAAACTTAAGCACTTGAGTTGGATCAGCACCGTTCAAGTCAATAGGGTTCGCACCAGCACCCAGTGGTTCCGAGTTAATCGGCTGACCATTGTTTAGGCTTGCTAACGTACCGTCATTGTTGAACTTCATTGTGTGACCAACATGACCTTGTGCATTCGTCGCATCACCACCAGTAATGTTGACCGGCTTTTCACCGTTCTCATCTGACATGGTGTAGTACGTTTGCCAAGTGTTTGGTTGAGTCTGATCTTTGAGGTAGTAAGTCGTTAACTTGTAAGACTGACCCATAGAATCGTATACCGTCGAAGACGTTGCACGGTTATAAGTATCAGCATCTTTGAAGTTAAATGCAGCCGGGTCTTTAAGATCACCGTTTGCAGGAAGGTTAACCCCTACTTCAATGTTTTCTGTCTGTTTTGGCTTACCAAACTCAGCAGGAATGTCGAGAGGCTTTGGCGCGTAAGAAAGAACTTCACCCGAGTTTGGATCAACATCGTAACCTAAAAGAAACTCATCGTTAGCGGTAACCATGTAGTTGTCTTTGTTTAGGTGAAATGCACCATTACGCGTTAATTCGTTAATCTCTGGCACCATGCGGTCTTTCGATACTGCAAAGAAACCTGTACCACTTACACGTAAGTCCATTGGGTTGTTCGTATAAATACTTGAACCTTCGTGGAACTGTTGCGCCACTTGGCTAGCTTGCGCACCGCCACCTGCCGTCGTTTTTGCGTTAGTGAACAACGAGCTTGAATAAACATCACCAAACTCGGCACGAGACTCTTTAAAGCCAAATGTGTTCGCGTTCGCAATGTTGTTACTGGTTGTATTCAGGTCTAATTGTGCAGCGGATAGGCCGCTTAAAGCTACATATGACATTCCATTATTCTCCTAATCTATCTAGCTAGCATAGTCACTCAATAAAGAGCTACGCTTTACCAACTTCTAGTACTTCAGCAAGTCGTACTGGCGATGTGAAACCAGCCAGATTGAGTAGTACGTTGCCATCGCCCTTACCAAGAAGCACACTGTTCACGTTCGCATAACTGGAAACTTGGAACTCTGTGTTCTCGCCATCCAGCAAACCCGACGCTTTCACGTTGTATTTACCGGCCGGCAATGGGTTACCGTCTTCGTCTTTTCCGTCCCATTCAACACGTGTATCACCAGATGGTTTAGAGCCGATATCAAATGTGCGAACCAATTGGCCAACTTCGTTCTCAACACGGACCATTACATTGTCCATTGCCTGAGGAAGCTTAACCATTGCCGCCATACCGCCATCACCGGGTTTTACACCTGCCGCACCAGGAACCAATACATCACGCCCAACTAAAGAGGAGGCCTGAAGAGCTTGGTTAGAGGTCATTGATGAATTCAAGCTTTCAAACTGTGTATTCATTTTGCCAATGCCATCTACGGTCGCAAATGAAGCCATTTGCGCAATCATCTGGTCATTGCTAACCGGCTTGAAAGGGTCTTGTTGTGCTAGTTGCTTAGTCAACAAAGATAAGAAGTCTTCTTGTTTAAGATCCTGCTTACCTGTTGTTTCGTCGGGCTTTTTAGCGCCATCTTGAAGACTCTTCAGCTGGTCAACATAGGACAAGCCGCTTTGACCAACATTGTTGTTGATTCCAGCCATGTGCTACCTCCTTATCCTTATTGACCCATCTGCAGCGTACGCAGCAGCATTTGTTTACTCGAGTCAGCAACCTGTACGTTTGTTTGGTACGCACGTGATGCCGAAATCATGTTTGCCATTTCTTCCATAACGTTGACATTAGGCTTGTAGATATAGCCTTCGTTGTTCGCTAATGGGTGATCCGGGTTGTACTCCGCGCTTAGCGGCTTATCGCTTTCCACAATACCTAATACTTTCACAGGCACAGTGTGACCACTGTTGCGTGCTTTATTTAACTCAGCGCCGAACACTGCGTGACGAGCCTTGTAAGTTTCTTCAGCAGAACTACTTACACTGTCCGCGTTCGCAAGGTTGCTCGAGGTCGTATTTAGACGAACAGATTCAGCACTCATCGCAGAACCAGTCACATTGAATACATTGAATAAACTCATCTAATTATTCCCCTTTAATCGCTTTAGTTAAATTCTTGAACTTACTTCCTAAGAAGTCGAGAGAGGCTTGATGCCTAATTTGGTTTTGCATGAAAAGGTTTCTTTCCAAATCCAAATCAACCGTGTTGCCATCTCCTGTATCAGGTTGGGTAGGAATACGATACTTCGTTTCCCCGTTCACCGTTGTTGAGGCAGAAATGTGCCGACCATCTGTACGGCTAAGACCAATGCTTGCCCCAGAACTTGCCGCTTGCAGTGATTTCTTAAAGTCTAGTCCCTTTGCTTTATACCCAGGCGTGTTTGCTTGCGCGATATTGGTGGAAAGCACCTCAGCGTTACGCTCACGTACACCAACTGTGTGCTGGTGAATGCCCAAAGCATTGTCAAAAGAAATAGCCATGTAAACCTCAACTCAAGAACTGACTGTTATGAAATAACCAAAGCAATATATATACCAACTTTTAAAACGAGGCGGTCTATCAATGCTTTTACAGGTTACTCGTGGGTAAACTTGCAATATACAAGCCAAAAAATAGAGTAAATTGGAATGTCACTCTGACTTAAAGATATAGCTTAAGCAGGAAAAAGAAAACCCAGCACTTGGCTGGGTTTTAAATTTAGACGGTAACGTTACACCTAATATGGGTGCCACTCGTTACTTTAATTTGTAGATGATGCCTGGATTACAGCGAACCATTTCAAAACGATCGGTTAAGCCTGTTAACGATTCAGACGCACCCAACAGTAAGTAACCACCAGGGTTCAGGCTATTTGCCATCTGGTTAAGTACCTTTGACTTCATATCAGGCGAGAAATAAATCAGCACGTTACGACAGAAAATAATGTCGAACTTGCCTAACAATGCATAGCTGTCCATCAGGTTCTGAGGGCGGAAGTTCACCATGCGCTTGACGTTATCTTTCACTTTCATACGGCCATCGCCCGCATCTTCAAAGAAAGTACGACGGCGCTCTGGAGAAAGTCCACGTCCCAATGCAAGGTTGTCATAAGCGCCAGTACGGCACATATCCAACATACTTGCTGAGATGTCAGTTGCGGTAATCGATACATTTGGCAGCATACCTGGCTTACGAGCTTGAGTTTCAAGAATCGTCATTGCCATTGAGTATGCTTCTTGGCCTGAAGAGCTTGCCGCAGACCAAATCTTAATAGGACGTTTATTTGCCGCTATTTCCGGTAGAAGCTTATCCGCAAGCACAGCAAACGGGTAAGTATCACGGAACCAAAGTGTCTCGTTCGTCGTCATGGCATCGACAGCAGCCACACGCAGCTCACGGTTTCGACCTGTTACTACATCTCTCAACAAATCAGACAAAGAAGCTAACTTAAACTTCGTTACTAATGGGCTTAGACGACTGCGCACTAAATACTGCTTGCTGTCACCTAATACAATGCCACATTGAGATTCTAAGAAACGGCTGAAATCGCGATACTCTTGATCACTTATTGTTATAGCAGTCATTAATGTCTCTTTTAGTTAGTTAACGCAGCTTTTACAGCTGCACCAAGCTCATCTGGGTTGAATTTAGCGATGAAGGAGTTAGCTCCTACACGCTCAACCATGGCTTGGTTAAATACACCACTCAATGATGAGTGTAAAATTACGTATAGATCTTTAAGTTCGGCGTGACGACGAATCTCAGCAGTCAGCGTATAGCCATCCATTTCTGGCATTTCGATATCTGAAATCACCAATGAAATCTGATCGTAAATACTGCCTTCTGATGACATCTCCACCAGCTTCTCATAGGCTTCTTTACCATCTTTCACTGAAATAACTTCAAAACCAATCGACTCAATCGCACGCTGAACCTGCTTACGAGCAACGGTTGAATCATCAGCAATCAAGATACGACGAACCAATTCTTTACCTTGTTCTACTTCTGCGATTTCTTCAGCAATTTTGCTGTCCATTGTTTCATCAACAGGTGAAATCTCCGCTAGAATTTTTTCTACATCAAGAATTTCTACCAGCTCATTATCAATGTTGGTGACTGCAGTCAGGTAATGGGCTTTGCCTGCACCATCTGGCGGCGGAAGAATCGACTCCCAGTGCATGTTAATAATGCGTTCTACTGAACTGACCAAGAAACCTTGAATGGTTCGGTTAAACTCAGAAATAACCACAAAACACTTTTCAACATCCGTTGTAGGACGGCCACCAATCGCTAAGCTCAAATCGATTACAGAGATCGTTTGGCCACGAATGTGTGCTACACCTTTAACCAGTGGGTTCAAGTTTGGCATTTTTGTCAGTTTAGGGCACTGAAGTACTTCTTTTACTTTAAAAACATTAATGCCGTAACGCTGACGCCCCATTAGGCGAAAGGTTAGTAATTCTAATCGGTTTTGACCGACGAGTTGCGTACGCTGATTCACCGAATCAAGAATACCCGTCATGAGCTCATCTCCATATCAAACTTTTTTGTATAAAAAGTGTTAGTCTACTGCAGGCTACGAACCACTAGAGAAACGGAATGATATATCATAAAACAAATCTGCCGCTTTTTTCCATAGCAATGTGTAGAGCTACTTTTAAAACTGTCGCTAAGTTTATCGGCATTTTATCAATATTGTTTAGTTTTTTTGTACAAGCTGCGACTCCAGAGCAAATTGAAATGATTCAGTCTGCGGCGGAACAACACATCCTAGAGACAGTTGAGCAGCCACAAGGCGGCGAACTCTTTGTTAACTCAGCAAATGTGGACTCTAGAATCAAAGCAACAGATTGCCCTATTCCTCTAGATACCAGCGCCTCAACCACCAGCAATACCCGCAGTAGCATTACGGTTTTAGTGCAATGTGTTCCTGATGAATGGCGAGTTTACGTGCCGGTACGTCTTTCAATGTCAGTACCACTAGTCACAACAACACGCTCATTAGCAAGAGGCGAAATCGTAGGTCAATACGATGTCACCACCGCTATGATTTCGCTTAACAAGTTTCGTCGCCAAGGTTTCACCGCTCCCCAACAAGTGATCGGCGCTAAGGTAAAAAAGAACCTGAGGCCAGGTGATGTTGTCGAAAGAGGCGATATCTGTGTCGTATGCCGAAACGAGAAGGTTATCATACAGGCAGTAAAAGGTGGCATGACCATTACCACCAAAGGGACTGCGCTTACGGATGGCTCAATGGGAGATCAAGTAAGAGTGAAAAATGATAAATCACAGCGTATAATTGAAGGTATTGTTACCAGCATGTCTGAAGTCACGGTTTACTTTTAACTCTTTACTTCTAAATTGACGGTATCGTTAGTTATTTTGCTCTCAACTTTAACGCCAAAATATAACGGCTGCGGTGTTTTGTCCCTTTTCGACTATTGAGCTAAAAATTGCTAAAGTATTCGAACCCTTGGTCGATATTGACTGTACAGGTTCCCATTTTTGAAGAAAAAGGCTTAACTATGGCAGGCATTGATAATATTCGTTCAGGGCAAACCCTAACGACCACTAACCGACCAACAGTACGCTCTGATTCTAGCTCTGAGGCATCACGTTCTGATGTGTCAACTAAATCACCAGCAAGCAAAGACGCGGTTTCACTAAGCCAACAAGGCAAAGCGATTGGTCAGCTCCATCAAGACATGGCAGCACAACCAAGCTTTGACTCTGTAAAAGTTGCTGCAATAAAAGAAGCAATTGCGAATGGTTCATACACTGTCGATCCAGAGAAACTGGCTGACAACATGATCAAGTTCGAAGATGAATTAAAAGGCCTTTAAGAAAACACTAACTTTTCATTGAAGTTATTGTCTTAAAGTACACGAGGTTATGAATAGGTTTACGTTATGGCGGCACTAGCAGATTTAGTTAATTTTCAACTTCAAAATGCCAAAGCCTTATCTGAATTACTAAGTTCAGAGAAAACCGCTATTACGAGCCGCCAATCAAACGATATTGAGCGAATCGCCAAAGAAAAAGTGGTCCTTGTTGAACAGCTAAGATCAACCGATCAACGAATTGCTACCCATACCAATATCTCAGAATTGACCGAGAACCCTGAACTTGCTCAATTAGTCGCGACCATCAAGTCCATAGTGCACGACTGCCACCAAGCGAACCTAGTCAATGGCGAAGCCTTGAATAGAGCACACCTCAGTTTCAAAAAACTCAGCAATATGATGCAGCAAAGCCATGGTAAAATTGGTATGACTTACAATGCCGGTGGCCAAACGCATACGATTTCTACGCTGGGAACCAATGTAAAAGCCTAATTGGTCTTAATCTTCTTCGCACAACACCCTTCTTGCTTGTATCTGTATCTGTATCTGTATCTGTATCTGTATCTCAGCCTACCCTTCTCGCTACACCGTCAAAGTCTCTCTAAACCTGTAAATGCCCCTAATAAACGATAAACACAAAAAAGCGGCAAGTATTTTCATACTTGCCGCTTTCTTAGTCATAACCGTTATTGGTTGCCGATACGCCATCTGGAAAGCGAGTGGCAGCCAATATAATTAGGTAAGCTATAACTGGATGCTCCTAAAACTAGAACAACGTTTGTTGTCTCTTCTCAGGCACTGCCTGAACTTCACCGTAATTACGTAGCTGTTCCATCTTACGGATATCTAATTGGAGCTCTGTTACATAGCTATCACCCACTGGGTAACTGCGCACCACTTCTGCGCCACGGATAACACCATCAACCGCACCTGACGTACGCTCTGTACCAAGCCGTTGATCTTCAAGTTCTGCTCGACCGCTTACTCGCATGCCGTAAACCTGTTCAGCAAGCTCACGATAAGCATCGATCTTAGAGGCTCTCATCGCGCGGATACGTCTCTCTTCGTCGTTACGACCTTTCTGCTCACTGATACTCGCATAGCCAACAGCCACTAAGAAATCATCAGGTCTCATGCTCTGCAATGGCTGACAGCCAACAAGCAGTAAAGCGGCAACAACAAACATTAACTTCTTCATCTCGAACTCCTAAGGGCGAAGAATAACAGTATAAGGCTGACTGATCGTTGGATCGGAACGAATGATCACGCCATCTTGAGTTCGAATACTGTTGAGAGTATCTAGGTCACGGCCAATACGGTCTGCAGGTAAGAAGCCTTGTGCCGTCGCCACTACAATTCGAGTTTGCATGCCAACAACGCGAGCATTTACTAGTACACCGCCTTCTTGGCGAAGCATGGTGCCTGTCAGTACATACTGTACGTCTTGCTCTTGAGCTAAGTCTTTCCAATCGCGGCTCAACGCAAAGTCACCTTGGTGAGTCACTTGGATAGAGCCAGTAGTTTTAAAATCAACTACCTTGAAGCCACGACGCTGAAACTGATGAATGAAGCCTTCTGATACCGAGTTGCCTAGCCAGTTCGTTGTGTCCATGTGCTGCAGGTCCACAAACGAAGTAATTGCTATTGGCGTTCTCGCTGAAATACTTGTATTCGAAATGATCAGATCTTCGGTCATACTTTCCACGAAGAAATCCATGGTATGACGAGGGCTATCCATCAACATAAACTGACTGCCTGAATATTCAGACTTGCCGTTATAGATTGGCGAATAAGCGCATGAGGTCAACAACATGACACTCATTACTACGAGCCATTTTTTCATTCTCTTATCTCCAGATAGGTTTAGTGCTCCCTGTTCCAATATGTTCTCACCATTATTCTTTTCAATGGATTACAATGTTGGAACAGTCTTTGCTTTTCATTAATGGTTCAGATTAAGAAAAACGCACTTAAGTCAGCTTCAAGCTTATAGTTATTTGTTAAGCAATATTTATACCCAACTGGTAACGAATAGATGAAAAAAATAATTTCTTACTTATTTTCAATAAGTTCACTGATAACCATAAGCTTCAGTGCTCATGCCTCTTGGTATGAAGTTACCGGTACCGCAGCCATCGTATCCTCAGAGGAAACGGCAAGGGTTCATGCTCTGGAAGACGCGGTATATAAAGCGATCCAGTTCTCAGGAGCCGACATTGGTAGCATTGCCAACCTCACGCCCTACCTCGACGCAAACAAAAAAGAGTTTCAATTTACCAATCATGAAGTGCGCTACATCTTGGTAGAAAAAGAGAAAAAACGCAGTGGCAATATAATGATCACCGCAAGGATCGATATCTATCCTTCGGCAAATGCTTGCCATGAGAGCCAATATAAGAAGACATTTTTGGTCGGCAACATCGATGTGACTTCCCCACAGCAAGCTGTAATGGGCAGAATCTATAACATCGGTGATGATTTTGGTCATGTCGTAGATCGACAGCTGGCGCAAGAGTCTCGCAGCTTTGTTTCCGTTGGCACGACCAATTACGACATCGACAAACGTCGACCTGAAGTGATCAAGATGATCGCCCAAGACACTGGCGCACAATACATCATTGGTGGCGACATTACCGATTTAACCGCGACCATCGAGTCCAAACTGTTGAAAGACGACATCATCAATCGCCAGTTTGCGTTAGAGATGCAAGTCTTCGATGGTAAAACAGGACATCAGGTTTACAACCGTAGCTATCGTGAAGTGGCAAAGTGGCCATTTGCTAAGACCAGTGAAGTCGACACCCGCAGTGCCCGTTTCTGGGCATCAACCTACGGCAGCATGATGCTGCGTGTTAGCCGTAATATTATGTTGGACTTAGAATCGGAAGTGTCATGTAAGATCACCCTTCCAGAGGTTGCAGCGGTATTTGGTAACACTGTGACCATTGATTTAGGTCGAATGCATGGCGTACAACAAGGTGACAAACTGCAACTGTGGCACACAGGTTCGTTTATCGACCAACGCGGCTTGCCACGTAATAAGGTATCTCAAAGCGATATCACACTGACCGTTTCTCGCGTTTATGAAAACGAAGCAGAACTGACGATCGACCAACCAAGCCTTGCTGGAAGCATTCAAATTGGTGATGTGATGCAGAAAATCATGTAGTTAACGACACGCCCGCCTCACAGTTTCTAATAAAGCCTTAGCACTTTTGTTAAGGCTTTATTTTTTTTCATGGGTATTAGTTTCGGTTTTGCAGTATTTGGCGTAATCTTATTAATAACATAATCATCACTTAGCAAACTATGAGTCAGAATAATCTAATTGGTGCTACCGGTTACCGCTTTATCTCGAAAGGTAAAACCGCTTTTAAGATCCACATTCATACTCCCGAAGATACGGTGTTGCATCGGTCGGTCGGTTTTGTTCGTATGGGTGAAGACAAAGCACTGAAGAAAACCATTAAATTAAGAGATGAACTGGGCAGACAGCTATGGGGCAAATTTTGGCCCAAAGTCCTCAAAGAGCCCTACCTGATGACGCGCCTGCCTCATAGTCTAGAACCCAAAATTGTATTCAAGCCAAATCCAACTCAGAGTGATCCTGAGCACCGCGACGAGTGCTACATCGCTAAGTGGCGCGTCTTCTCTGAGAATGGTGACTACAAGTACAAAACCAAGGTATGTTCAATCAGAAAGCACGGCCGACTTGCAGCTTATAGCCAAACCAAACGTGCGCTGCTTGATGCTCACAAAGACGTAATTGATCTACTTATATTTATGGGACGATTGAACAGCATCGACTTAAAATAGGCTTAAATCCGATTAAGCTGACCGCCCATATTTTTCAGATACAAAAACAGCCGCACATTGCGGCTGTTTTTAATTTATGACGATCCATCGTGGCAATTTAGAGTATTGCTACATACAAAATCGATTACCTAGTTTCGGCATATCTCAGCCAGTGTCGCCAATCGGCGCTTAGACTCTTTCACATAAGGGTTGGCTTGATCCCATGCGTAACCCGCCAGAATTGAGCACACCATCTGCTTAATCTTTGGATTTGGATCTTGATAGAAAATCACATCCTGCAAAGTACCTGAGTACCACCCCTCAACATACGTTCTAAAGGTGTTTACACCAACCATCAAAGGAGCGGCATAATCGCGTTCCCAATCTACCTTCTCACCGTTAAGTTGCTTTTCGACACACTCAACCGCAAACTGTGCCGACTTCATCGCAATCGTCACGCCTGACGAGAACACCGGGTCAAGGAACTCGCCGGCATTGCCAAGCAACGCGTACTTATCCGTCGCCAAATGTTTTACATTGGCAGAATAGCCACCAATTTCACCCCCAGGGTTTGGATACTCGGCGCTTGCCAGTATCTCAGCCAAGCCCGGCTCTTCCGCTGCCAGCTGTTTAATTGCAGCAATCTTGTCTTCTGGATAGGACTCAAAGAACTTAGGCTCTCCTACGACACCAAACGAAGAGACACCGTTACTAAACGGGATCAACCAATACCAAACATCAGGGTTGGTTGGATGCACAGAGATAAGAATTTTATTTCGGTCATATTCAAGATCGGTATCCACCTCTGCAATATGATCGTTAATGTGCGTAAAAATAGCTTTGCGTGGAGGGAGCGATGACGGCTCTGCCAAGTTAAGCATTTTTGGTAGCACTCGACCAAAACCACTGCCATCCAGAACGTATTGCGCTTCTATCTGATAACGCTCTCCACCCAGCACTTGTACATCTAAAATGGTGCTGTCGTCGGTGAAATTAATGCCCATTAACTCATGTTGGTAATCAATGCAGACACCCTGCGCCTCAGCCGTATCTGCCAAAACCTTATCAAAGGCACCTCGCTGAACCTGAAACGTAGTTCCAGGGCCAGAAGAGAACTTGTCTTCAAAATTAAACGCCGTATAAACGCCATTTTTGCGAAAGGCAGCGCCATCTTTGTATTGGAAGTTAGCGTTGATCACTGCGTCAGTCATCCCAGCCTGTTCAATCACTTCCATACAAGCTGGTAATAGGCTTTCACCAATAGAAAAGCGAGGGAATACGCTCTTTTCAATCACTCGAACATCGATGCCTTTTTTATGAAGTAAAGACGCAGCAATAGACCCTGATGGCCCAGCTCCGATGATCACCACTTGAGTTGATAGTTTTTTCATTATTTAAGCCATGTTTGTTATTTTTATTGCGCGCCAGCTTTCAATTCAAGAAGCGTGTGACCAAGACCGATATCGTCGGTGCGAGTTACCACTTCAAAGCCCGCTTCTTCAACGATCTCTAAGAAATCTTCACTGCGGTAAAAACGGCTGTTGCCATTTGCCAAGCAGGTAAAGTAGAGAGACGTCGCGTTTAAGCTATAAGAAGCCGCATCGTATTTCTGTGCATCCCAAAACAGTTCAAGGATATAGACAGTCGCGTCTTCTGACATATGAGAGCGAACGCGCTTTAATATGCTCAGAATCTCCATTGGCGAGAAACAATCAAGGAACTGACTCATCCACCAAACATCCGCGCCCGTTGGCAGAGTTTGCTGTTTATCGAGCATATTCGCTGGGAATGGCGTGACTCGCTCTTGATGACCATGCTTTGCCGCGTTTGCCATTGCCATTTCTAGCTGCTGTGGCAAATCAACAATCGTCACCTCAACGTCCGCATCATGGTTGCAGCATTGCATCGCCCACTTACCCGTGTTGCCGCCGATATCCACCAGCGACTTAGGTTTCTTGCTGAAGACTTTTTCAAGTAACACAGGGAACGAGCGATCCGAATAGAAGTGATCAAACTTGAACCAACTCTCTTTTGCTTTTTCTGGCAATTGAGACAAGCCTTGGTAAATGGTTTCCCAATCACCCAACTCTTTCAAGCCTGCAGGTGTGCCTTCTTCAATCGCTTCTGTTAGATGCATCATCGCGGCATAACAAACATCGGCTGTGAAATCCATGTTTGCGTTAGTCATACCATCATGCAGAAGGTAGAAACCAAGGTTAGCCATTTTGTAGTTAGGCTTTTCCCAAGTCACAATATGAGCACTTAACGCCATATCGAGCAGGACTTTCACGCCGTACTCAGAGACACCGGTCGATTCAGAGATAGACTCTGCTGGTAAACCCTCGTTGCCCGCGTCATCTAACGCTTTCAAAATGCCTAAATCACGAAGTGTACGAGCAGTATGAAAAACAATCGGAGCGAAAGACAATTTCTGCGCTTCTGTTTTTGCTTCTAATGCGTTGAATGGATCTAATTTATATTCCGACACGAAAAACCTAACTTTAAATAATAGAGAGTTACTCAGCTGCCATTTGCGCAAGCTTACGTTTAATATCAACGTTTAAGTTATTAACCCAACGGTTGTAATTACGGTGTATTTCACCATCGTCGTACTTCAAATTCTCTGATTCAACGTAAAGAATAGAGTAAAACTTATCACTATAAGGAATTTCAACCACAGCGTGGTGCGAACGAACATACAATTCAGCGCGGATCAAACCAGGCTTTATTTCTGAAACCAACCAGCCTCGATTTTCAGCAGATTCAGAAATAGCTGATTTAACCTGTTTACTTTGAAGATTCAGTGCAACTGGAGTATCCTCAACATTCATTACAGGTTGGACGCGTCCACATCCTGCAAGAACGAATATGAATAACATTGAAACTGCTATTTTTAGTAATTTCATTTAAATTCCTTATCTGTGTTTATTTATAAGCGCGCATAGTATTTAGTTAGACTCAAAGCAAATCAATACTCTATGTCAAATCAATCCCAATTAATGTCGTTTAATATTGAGAAATGGTCTGCAAATTCAGCGGGGCTCAATTCTATTGCTGAATGGCAAGCGTGGAGCACTAATTTAGATTGGCCACAAGATGGCTCAACTGAATTTAAAGCTATTCCTCCAATGATGCGCCGCCGAATGAGTGTGCAAAGCAAACTTGCTGTCCAAACCGCGTTAACCCTATTAAAAGACACCTCGATTGATTATCTGGTCTTTGCTAGCCGACATGGTGAGTTGCATCGAACCGCCACTTTAATTCAGTCGATATTAGAAGGTGACGATGCCTCACCAATGGCGTTCTCGCAGTCGGTACATAATACCGCAGCTGGTCTAACCACCATTGCCGCCAAAGCACCGATTCCACTGACTTCAATAGCCGCAGGGCAAGATACTTTCCATAACGCTCTGATCGAAGCTTATCTTTACCTTCATCAATATCCGTCGCATCGAGTGTTAGTTATCGATTTCGACCAACCTCTGCCCGAGCTCTACCAAGAGTACGAAACACAGAACTTTGCTGATTATGCGCTGGGCTTAGTGCTCACCGCTGGCAGTGAATACTCTATTACTAGGACAGTAGAGACCAACCAAGCACCTTCCGTGTTACCACAAGGGTTACAAACGCTCCAACATATCTTATTAGGTACAAATAGGTGGGCTATTGCTGGCAAGCACCAAACTTGGTCTTGGGTAAATAACACCGAGACAGGTACAGCGTAATGAGCAGAGTAGACCAGTATTGGCGAGTATTCGCGACAGGCCTCTGCTTTACCATCTTTGGTTTGGGTGGCTTAGTATTGAGCTTCTTAATCTTACCGACTATCGCGCTAACCAATCCCAATACCATTAAAAGAGAGCTTAAAGCACAGCGATTAATCCGTTTCTCATTCAATGCGTTTTGCCAGATCATGAAGTTTACCGGAGCAATCGATTACCGAATTGATGGTGCAGAACTACTGCGTAACGACCGTAACTGCATTATCGTCGCCAACCACCCAAGTTTGATTGACTATGTGCTGATCGCCTCTCAACTTCCTCAATGTGATTGCCTCGTCAAAGCGGCCATTTGGGAAAACCCTTTTATGAAAAGGATTGTCAAAGCGGCAGGTTATATACCGAACCAAGCCCCTGACGATCTTTTAGAGCGCTGTGAAGAACGCTTCTCACGTGGCAATGTCATGCTGATTTTTCCCGAAGGAACTCGCACAACGCCAGGAATTGAACCATCCTTACAGCGTGGGGCGGCACAAATCGCGACTCGAACACAAACCGATTTACGCGTGATTCATATTACGGTTTCTCCGACATTCTTAACGAAAGAGAAAAAATGGTATCAAGTTCCTGCGTCGAAGCCCTTTTTTCATGTCGCGGTGAAAGGTAAAATAGAAGTCGAACCATTTATTGAAGGCTCAAATAATTTAACTTCGGCAGCAAGGCGCCTTAATCATCATCTTGCACAAACAATTTTCCCTTCCGAAGAAAACATTTAGCGTATCAATAATATAACAGGCGATATCGGCATTTCGAAAATACCTCATATAATGTAGAATCGCCCCCTTAAAGCAGCATTCAGATAAAGCATTAAGTAGGCCAAAGTGGAAACATTACACAACGAACTGAAACAACTGATCATCGACGCATTGAACCTTGAAGACATGAGCATTGATGAGATTGAAACGGAAGCTCCACTATTTGGTGATGGACTTGGACTAGACTCTATCGATGCCCTTGAGCTTGGCCTTGCTATCAAGAAAAAGTACAACATTGTTATCGATGCAGATGATTCAAACACTCGACAGCACTTTGCGTCAGTTGAAAATCTAGCGAACTACATCTCTTCTCAAACGAATAACTAGACAGATCTTTATGACACAAGCTAACCAACAAGAAGTATACAACCAGGTTAAAGATGCGCTTATTGAGCTGTTCGAGCTTGACGCTGAAGATATCACCCCTGAAGCTCATCTCTATCTTGATCTAGACCTAGACAGCATTGATGCCGTTGATTTGGTCGTTCACCTACAGAACGTCACAGGTAAGAAGATAAAACCTGAAGAGTTCAAAGCAGTGCGCACCGTTAATGACGTTGTCGAATCTGTGGTTGAACTATTGAAGGACGCCTAATGCGTCCTCTGCTGACTTTACTGTCGGCAATTATACTTTTCACTTATCCAATAGCGGTTTACTTTGGACTCAACAAGTTTGGCTTACAAACCGTTGGTATTGCCTTAGCCGCTATCTTTGCTGTACGCATTTTCACCGGCGGTCAGGCTAAAATCAAAGAGCTAAAACACCTAGCTTGGATCAGTGGAAGTGCCGGTATTGTTCTGCTGGCTTTAGGCTTAGCCTTTAAGCAACACGGCTGGCTAACCTATTATCCCGTTATCGTTAATGTTTGTATGCTGGTTGTATTCGCTTCGAGCCTATGGCAACCACAAACGATTATCGAACGTCTTGCTCGCCTTCAAGAGCCTGAACTTCCGCAAAGTGGCGTTGATTACACACGAAAAGTCACCAAAGTGTGGTGCTTGTTCTTTGTTATCAATGGCTCTATTGCCCTTTACACCTGCTTCCAACCGCTAGAAGTATGGACCCTATACAATGGCTTACTCAGCTATCTGTTTGCAGGGTTACTCTTTGCAGGAGAGTGGGTAGTAAGACAGCGCATTCGTCAGAGTTAAATTGTTATGACCCAAACCGTATCTTACACCTCGTTGTCTGAGCTTCTTAGCCAGGACAGAGCCCCTGAATCTATTGTCTGCTTTGACGACAATAGCGAGATTACGTGGCAAACATTTAACGACGACTTATCTCAACTCGTACAATTTTTGTCTTTATCCCCTTTTCAACGAATCGCGATTTGTACCCAAGACAGCTACCTATTTGCGGTGGCCTTTTTGGCATGTACAGCAGCCAACAAACACATCATCTTACCGGGCAACTACCAGCCATGTGCGCTTGCTGAGTTAAGTAAGCAGTTTGATTGCCTGCTAGTTGATAACTCGATTGGCGAAGTTGAGGTGAATGACGTTCGTAATATCCAAACCTTATTGGATTCAAACACTGAAGCACAAAAACCTCTAACCGAGAATCTTACGACCATTGATTTGGCAACAGTCCCATTAACTCTGTTCACTTCAGGTTCAAGTGGCACGCCAAAAGCGATAGATAAAACGTTAGAGCACCTCGATATTGAGACCGCTCAGTTACACAAGAACTGGGGTGAGTTACTCAAGGGAAACCAAATCCAAAGCACAGTTTCTCATCAACATATCTATGGTTTGCTGTTTAGAATCTTATGGCCACTATGCTCTGGTGTTCCATTTGCTCGACACAACCTTGAATACCCAGAACAGATCTTATCTCACGCAAATCAAAACTGTGTACTGATCAGCAGCCCAGCGCTACTTAAACGATTAAAGCATGAGACCAACAAGGTACAACTTGCAGGAATCTTCTCTTCGGGTGGTCCATTGCCTACCGAGTCGGCTCACCAGTCACGAGATCTGCTTGGTCATTTACCGATTGAAGTCTTTGGTAGCACAGAAACCGGTGGCATCGCATTTCGTCAGCAAGAGAGCGCTCAAACGCCTTGGCAGCTTTTTGCCTGTATTGAGGCTAGTCTCAACAGTGAGAATTGCATTAAGTTATTGTCGCCGTACATCGATAAGAATAACTGGTATCAAACCTCTGATGAGTGCGAGATGGTCTCGGAGAATCAATTCATATTGAAGGGCCGAACGGACCGAGTGATCAAGATAGAAGAAAAGCGAGTATCACTGGTTGAAGTGGAAAAGCGACTGGAGCAACTGCCTTGGATAAGTGAGTGCGTGGTTATTCCATTTGAGGAGCCTGAGCGATTAATATTAGCCTCTGTTTTGGTATTATCAGATGAAGGCCAAGCCGCTCTATCGACCATGAGCAAAGGTAAATTCTGGTTGATGCTGCGTACAGAACTCAGAAAGTGGTTAGAGCCAATCGCAATCCCGAGAAAATACCGTGTTGTCGATGAGATCCCCCTCAACAGCCAAGGTAAGCGATTAACATCTCACATAGAACAGCTAATAAAATCATAGAAACCGCTGATCGTATTTTACACTGAGATTATCTTTTTATATTTTTGTCAAAGAACCAATATTTGCCCAAGGATTCTAAGCACGCCCTATGGATAAAAGAAAACCAAACATCATTGCTGTAGACACGGTAGAAAATGAATCGACCCTGACACTTCATGTTAGCGGAGATATCACCGACTTTAATGGGCACTTCAAGAGCTTCCCTATTCTACCTGGCGTCACGCAAATTGATTGGGCACTTCACTACGCAGTCCAAGAGTTAGGCGTTCCTGGTTTCTTTAAAGGAATGGAAGTCATTAAGTTCCAAGAGCCTATCCTGCCTGACGCTACAATCCAGCTATCACTCAAATGGGATGCTGACAAAGACAAGCTGAGCTTTAGTTACACATCAAACAACGGTGAACAGACCCACTCTTCAGGCAAAATGAAGCTGGGAGAAAAAAGTGAATAGCGCTCCCGTCGAGGCTACTTCTCAACACCACACAAAAGAAAGCAGCTACAAGGCTTGCTTCCTTATCCCGTGCTTTAACCATGGCGCAACCATGCCGGCTGTGGTGTCGTCACTTCATCATTTTGAGTTACCGATCATCATCGTTGACGATGGCAGTGAACTCACAACAAAACAGTTTCTGTCTCCCCTAGCAGAGAATTCAAACGTAACCTTGGTGACGCTTGAACAGAACCAAGGTAAAGGCGGCGCAGTAAAAGCCGGAATCAAAAAAGCGCAGCAACTAGGCTTTAGCCACGCTATTCAGATAGATGCTGATGGGCAACACGACCTGGAAGCCTTGCCAACATTGATTGAGGCCTCACAAGCTAAGCCACAACGTCTGATATCAGGCCAGCCTATCTACGACGACAGCGTACCCAAAGCAAGGCTCTATGGGCGCTACGCGACACATATCTGGGTATGGATAGAAACCCTTTCTTTATCAATTAAAGACAGCATGTGTGGCTTTAGAGCGTATCCTATCAACCAAACTCAAACTGTGTTGAATAAGTACGATGTTGGTTCGAGAATGGACTTCGATATCGAGATTTTGGTTCGCCTGTATTGGGAAGGTTGCGACATAGACTTCGTTGAAACGCGCGTTATCTATCCTGAGAACGGCATCTCTCATTTCGATGCGTTGTGGGATAACGTCAAAATCAGTTGGATGCATACACGTCTATTCTTCAGCATGCTGCCAAGAGCACCAAAACTGATTGCTCGCCATTTCAAATCCGATTCAGCTGATAATAACCCAAATTTATCGACTGATTCAGAGCCGCAAGCTTCTGAACAACCACACTGGTCCCGCACTCAAGAACGCGGCACAGTATTAGGCATTAAGCTGTTATTAGCCATTTATACCTTGTTAGGTCGCGGTGTGTTCAACCTCATTCTGCGTGGTGTGATGCGTTACTACCACTTGACGGGCCAGCGTGCGCGAAACGCTTCCGAACAATATCTATTCCAATTAAAAGCCTATGCGGAACAGCAAAATATTGAGCTCCCCGGAGAACTAACCAGTTACAACCATCTGCTTTCATTTGGCCATACGATGCTCGACAAGCTCGCGGCATGGAAAGGTGATTTCTCGGCAGATAACCTGACTATTCATGGCCAAGACCAGTTCGAGAGCATGGTGGCAAATAAGCAAGGTGTGCTAATCCTTGGATCTCACCTTGGCAATATTGAGCTGTGCCGAGCTTTAGGTCGCAGACACTCGAACATCAAAATCAACGCCCTGGTTTTTACAGAACACGCCGAACGTTTTAATTCCGTGATGAAAGCGGTTAACCCGCAGTCTGATTTAAATCTGATTCAGGTGACATCGATGGGGCCTGATACCGCTATCTTGTTACAACAGAAACTAGAGCAAGGCGAATGGATCGTGATTGTTGGCGATCGAACTTCCACCAGCAAAGAGAGCCGCTCAGTATGGGCTGAGTTCTTAGGTAAGGAAGCTCCATTCCCTCAAGGTCCATTTATGTTAGCCTCGGTTCTCAAAGCACCCGTATTTTTGCTGTTTGGGTTACGTGACGACTCACAATCTAAGCCGCATTTTAATGTCTATTTCGAGCATTTTAGCAACAAGATCGAGCTACCAAGAAAGACTCGCGAACAATCTTTACAGCAAGTCGTGCAAAAATACGCAAATCGACTTCAGCACTACACACTGCAAGCACCGCTTCAGTGGTACAACTTTTTTAATTTTTGGACATTGAGCAAGCACCATGACGAAAAAGAATCCAAATAGCATCACCTTTGGTGCCGAGCGCCTCACGATTGAGGATGTTGTCGCTATCTCACAAGGCGCAAAAGCCTCGATGAACACAAGTGAAGCATTCACATCTAAGATCGACCGTGGTGTCGCTTTCTTAGAACGCCTATTGAAAGAAGAAGGTGTGATTTACGGTGTAACGACGGGTTACGGTGACTCATGTACGGTTGCGATTCCGCCAAACCTAGTTGACGAGCTACCACTGCATTTAACACGTTTTCACGGCTGTGGTTTAGGTGAAATATTGTCTCACGAACAAGCTCGTGCAGTCCTTGCAACTCGTCTTTGTTCGTTATCACAAGGTGTCTCTGGTGTGACTCACGATCTACTCAACCAGATCGTTACCCTAATCAACCAAGACATCTCACCACGCATTCCTCAAGAAGGATCGGTGGGTGCCAGTGGCGACTTAACACCTCTGTCTTACTTAGCCGCAGCACTGATTGGTGAGCGTGATGTAATCTACAAAGGTGAAGTGCGCCCAACCAGTGACGTCTACAAAGAGTTAGGAATTAGCCCTATCAAACTTAAGCCAAAAGAAGGCTTGGCGTTGATGAATGGTACGTCTGTAATGACGGCATTAGCTTGTATCGCTTACAAGCGTGCGGAATATCTAGCTCAGCTATCAACTAAGATCACCGCTATGGTATCAGTCGGTATGCACGGCAATGACTTCCATTTCGATGAAGCGCTGTTTGCAGTCAAACCTCATCCTGGTCAACAACAAGTTGCTGCATGGCTGCGTGATGATCTGCAAGCGGATCGCCCGCCACGTAACAGTGATCGCCTCCAAGATCGTTACTCTCTGCGCTGTGCTCCACATGTTATCGGCGTGGTTCAAGACTCTCTGCCTTGGCTACGCCAAATGATCGAGAACGAGCTAAACAGTGCCAACGACAACCCAATTATCGATGGTGATAATGAGCGCGTACTGCACGGTGGACACTTCTACGGTGGACACATTGCAATGGCGATGGATACGTTAAAAACTGCAGTTGCGAACCTTGCTGATCTGCTTGACCGTCAAATGGCTCAGCTGATGGACTACAAGTTCAACAACGGTTTGCCATTCAACCTAACGGGTGCTGAAGGCGAACGTAAGCCAATCAACCACGGCTTTAAAGCAGTACAGATTGGCGTTTCAGCTTGGACAGCAGAAGCATTGAAACACACCATGCCAGCAAGCGTATTCTCTCGCTCAACTGAGTGTCACAACCAAGATAAAGTGAGTATGGGCACCATCGCAGCTCGTGACTGTTTACGCGTTCTAGAGCTAACCGAACAAGTGGCAGCAGCGTCACTACTGGCGGGGACACAAGCACTCGAACTTCGTAAGCGCCACAATGAGCTTGATGAGCACCACATGAGTGAGAACCTCAAGCACATTCGCGACGAAGTGCTTAAGGAGTTTGAATTTATCGTAGAAGATCGACCACTTGAAGGCGATCTACGCCACTTCATTGCTCGTATTCAAAGTCAGCACTGGTCACTTTACTCATAAAGTAGCCAACCCTTTACGCAATATTGTTGAGAGCGATTTATGTCTGAAATCCTTCACCCATTACAATCTGAGGTGACGCTTATCACCTCATTCCAAGATGCCGACCCAATGGGCGTGATCTATCACGGCAACTACTTCCGATTCTTTGAAGAAGTTAGGCGCATCATGATGGATAAGATTGAGTACAACTACCATGAGATGAAGGATTCTGGCTACATGTGGCCTATCATCGATACCCGCGTGAAATACATTAAGGCGATACCGTTTAATCACAAGATTAAGGTAACGGCGAAACTCACCGAGTGGGAAAATCGCCTGCGCGTCGATTATGAAATTCATGATGCTCTAACCGGTGCTCGAATGACACGTGCTCACACCATGCAGGTTGCCGTCACCATCGAAGAACAAGAGATGTGCTTTGCCTCACCCAAAGTGTTTACTGACAAAGTCGAACACTGGCACCAATTTGGTTGCTTACCTCTAGCAACTGAACATCAAACACAAACCTCTAACCCACAGCAGGTGAACCATGAATCTGTTTAAACGCAGTCGCAAATACATCAATATCGCGCTAATTGGACTTACTGCGATGATGGCAAGCGGCCTTGTAAGCGCCAAAGAAAACTCTGCTGCTGTCAATTCTATTTCAGAGCTGCAGACGGTGCTCAGCGAAAATAGTATTGTGCGTGGTGAGTTCACTCAAACACGCAATATGGAGATGTTCGCCCAGCCTTTAACGTCACAAGGTACATTTCTGTTAGACAAATCAAGTGGCTTACTCTGGACACAAACCACTCCGTTTCCCGTGAACTTAGTGCTCACCGATAACAAACTGAGCCAAAGGTTTGCCGATCAACCCGCAAAAATCATCACCGACAAAGAAAATCCAATGGCGTTTTATTTCAGCCATATCTTCTTGTCAGTGTTTCATGGGGACACGCAAAAACTTCAGGAACAGTTCGCACTCAATTTTGAGCCCGCAACTAACACCAGCTCTGATGAAAATGTACAAGCATGGACACTGACTCTAAAGCCCAAAAATGCACCGATGAATGCGGTGTTTGAGGCTATCACGCTGCAAGGCAACAGCGATATTGAACGTATTGAGTTGAAAGAGATTCGTGGAGATAGCACAGTGATCGAATTCAGTCAGTTAAGCCATCTACCGGAAGTATTATCAGATGCTGAAGCGAAACAATTCCAACTCTAGTCTTGCCCTTGTTTGGCTTGTTGTTGTAATGCTGTTTAGCGGGTTGTTGACCAAACAATTCGCTTTTTCTTCGTCGGTACCGATTGAAAGCAACATTCTAAAGTTACTGCCCGAAAACCAGCAAGACCCAATGGTAGAGCAAGCCTTTCAGCAGATATCCAGCTCGATGAGCGAGCAAGTGGTATTTATCATAAGCGCTCCCGATATCGAACAAACCATGGTTGCGACCGACGCTTTTGAAAAAGCTCTCAACCAAAGAACTTTTTCAAGTCAGCCAACTCTGTTTAAGCAAGTTCAAGGTAAAATCAACGCCAGCACTCAAAGCCAGTGGAGCGATTTCTATTTTCGTCACCGATCTCAACTGCTGACCCAACAACAAAAAGAGACGCTGACACACTCGCCTGATTCGCGAGCTCAATATGTCATTCAGTCTCTGTACAATCCATTCTCAGGCGTCACTGCAGCAGAGTTATCTCTCGACCCATTCTTGTTATTTCGCGACTACATCAGTGCTATTGGCGTCCAATCAAGTAACTTTGTTCTGAAAGAGGGCTATCTCACGGCCCAGTCGAATGAGCAAACTCATATTTTAGTCACGGCTACTCTGGCGGACTCACCTTATAGCTTGGCGATTCAAGAACAACTTCCAGATCTTGATTCAATTGAGCGCGAGGTCGAAAAACAATTTGGCGTCAAGGTGCAGCATACTGGTGTGGTGTTCTACGCCAATTACGGTACCGAAAGCGCGAAATCAGAAATCAGTACCATTGGTTTGGGCTCATTGGCAGGCGTTATTTTATTGGTGTGGCTGACATTTCGTAGTGCGCTACCACTTGCCTTATCTTTACTCTCAATCAGTACAGGATTATTGGTTGCACTGGCAAGCACTGTCGCTATCTTTGGTAAGGTGCATCTATTCAGCTTGGTGTTTGGCGCTAGCTTGATTGGCGTATCCATCGATTACTCTTTTCACTATCTCACTGACCGTTTGGCCGCAGGAAGCCACTGGCAGAGCGATAAAGGCCTAAAGCATATTTTCATTGCCATCACTCTAGGTTTAATCACCAGCTTAATCGGATACTTAGGGCTACTGGTTGCGCCATTCCCAGGCTTGCAGCAACTGGCTCTGTTTTCGTCGATTGGACTGATCGCAGCTTACGCCAGTGTGGTGTGCTGGTACCCCGTTTTAGCGGTAAAACCAGGCCAAGAGCGCCCTCTTCCCCTGTCGAAACTTTGGCATACTTGGTTAAGCCTTTGGAGCAACCAAAAATTTAGAATTGGCTTACCGTTAACAGTGACTGTCGTTAGCTTGATGTCACTCAGTCAAATTCGTTACGACGACGATATTCGCCAGCTTCAGGCTATGCCCGAACAACTCAAACAACAAGAGCAAGCCATTACTGAGATATCAGGGTTAGGCAGTGGTCAAAATATGCTTTTGGTCACAGCTCAGAGCGACCAAAAGCTACTCAAAAAATTGACAGAAATCACCACAAGCTTAGATTCGCTGGTCAATAGCCAAGGTATCTCCGGGTATCGCAGCATCAATCAACACTTGTTAAGTAAACAAGAACAGCATGATAACTATCAGTTGGTTGAACAACTCTATAGTCAACAAAGCCATATATTACAAAGCTCTCTCGGTTGGTCTACGTTTCCAGAACTACCAAAATTCGAACCAATCACGGTATCTGGATTTTTGGAGTCTCCAGTCTCAGAGCCTGTTCGACCACTTTGGTTAAAACCTATCGACGGGCAAGCAGCGTCGGTCATTTTGATAAAAGACGTCACTGATGCTGAGTTGTTCTCACAGTGGTTGGAGTCAGATTTTGCTCAGAAGCAAGGTGTGAAACACCTCAATAAAGCGGATGAAATCTCCTCTCTTTTTGCTGAGTACCGCGTCAAGATTACCGAGCTGTTATTGATAGCATTGGCAGCTATTGGCATGCTGTTAGGCTGGCGCTATGGTGTGAAGCAAAGCCTGTTAATGCTGTTGCCTTCATTGATTGCAGGCGTAGCAGGTTTGGCGGTCACGGGCATTTTAGGCTCGACACTGAACCTATTTAACCTGCTTGGTTTGATTCTGATTTTAGGGATTGGCATAGACTACACCCTGTTCTTTGCTGAGCAAAAGAAATCGCTGAGCACCTTATTAGCGATCACCTTGTCAGGTCTCACAACACTACTTTCATTCGGCTTACTGTCGCTGAGCCAGACTCATGCTATTCATAGCTTCGGGGTGACGGTTCTGACAGGGATCTTTGTCGCTTGGCTGCTTTCTCCACTCGCGATCAACAGTAGTAAAAACGTAGAAGGACCAATTACTCGAGAGGCTTTTAGATGATCCAGACATTAAAGGTAACCTTCGCCATACTAGTGGGCATTCTAATGAGTGCCTGCTCGATGGTTTCTCAGCAGCCAAGTGGTGCGAGCGTGTCTATCGATCAAGACACCGATCTAGCACTACCACTGCCAGCTGAACTGGGATACTCATTAACAGCCAGTCAGTTGATTAGCGCTACGTGGGAAAATGATACACAGCAGCTTCCGGTTCAAGTCGAAGTCACACCAGGTAAAGTGGTTTTGGCGGGGTTCTCCTCTTGGGGTACTCGCATTCTATCGCTGCAATACCAGAATCAAGTAATTGATACGCAGGTTTTGTCTGGGCTTGGCGCAACTTTGCCACAACCTGAACAGGTGCTATTTAATTTAATGCTTACCTTATGGCCGGCTGAAGCATGGGCTCAGCCTTTACAAAGCATAGGTTGGCACCTAGTCGATACCGACAAAACAAGAACCGTATTTGATGAAAACCAACAGGCAATCATTCAAATTGATTACCAAACAGATCCTGGTACACACAAAACGGCAGGCGACATTGTTTTCAAACATTTGACCCTGGGCTACAACATCACCGTACAAACGTTGAACTCAACGATTGTCGACAATCCAAGTAAGAGTTGAACACTATGCCTATTTACATCCAAGACTGTGGTTTCCACTCAGCGCTAGGCTCAGAGATTGCCGATATTCATGGCTGTCTAAAAGACGAGCGTGAATCAAATATGGTCGAAGTGCACGATATGCTGAACGATGGTAAACACACTGTCGTTGGTCAGATCGCGGGTGAACTACCACCGATTCCTTCAGATCTTACGCAATACGCCACTCGCAACAATCAACTGGCGCTGTCGGCTCTTCACCAAATTGAAGATTCTATCGAGCAAGCCAAATCTCAGTTTGGCGCAGATAGAATTGCTGTTGTTATTGGCACCAGCACATCTGGGATCTCCGATGGTGAAGCAGTCTTCAAACAAAAATTGGCAAACGGCGAGTTTCCAGCAGATTACCATTACTCAAAACAAGAGCTTGGTGATACCTCAGAGTTCGTTAGCCAGTATTGCGCATTAACGGGGCCAAACTACGTCATATCTACGGCTTGCTCATCCAGTGGCCGCGTATTTCTGACCGCCCAGCGCTTATTAGATTCAGGTATGGCTGATGCCGTGTTAGTGGGTGGTGTGGATACATTGTGTAAGCTGACACTCAATGGTTTCCACGGTCTTGAAGCACTCTCAACAACACATTGTAAGCCATTTAGTGCAACCCGAGAAGGTATCAACATAGGAGAAGCAGCGGCATTTATGTTGCTCAGCAAAACAAAGTTAGCCGGTGTTAATGCAGCACAAGACACGTCAAACATTGCCTTATTGGGCTGTGGGGACAGCTCTGATGCACACCACATTTCAGCGCCTCACCCTGAAGGCAATGGTGCTGAACAAGCAATGAAAAAAGCGTTACATTCTGCACAGTTAAACGCAGAAGACATTGGTTATATCAATGCACATGGTACAGCAACGCCACTCAATGACTCGATGGAAAGTAAAGCCATTCATCGTATTTTTGCAAACAAGGTTCCCGTCAGTTCTACCAAACCGCTGACCGGGCATACTCTAGGCGCAGCAAGTGCGATTGAGGCTGCAATTGCGTGGCATATTTTGAAATATGACTTACCGCTTCCCTTACAAAAATGTCAGGATAAAGCTGAAGATATTGAGATTGATTTGGTAAACTGTTCACAGAAACTTAAAGCAAAGAACATCTTAAGCAACTCGTTTGCTTTTGGTGGCAACAACATTAGCCTGATTTTTGGTGTAGTAAATGACTGATATCCCTTCTGTAGACCAACTTCTCCCTCACGATGATCCGATGATATTAATCGATCGTGCTATCAGCGTAGAGGCGTTGTCGATCCACTGTCAGGTCGATATTGGTGACCATAATCTGTTCTTTGACGCCGAATCTCAAACGGTACCAGCATATGTTGGAATCGAGTTTATGGCGCAGTCTGTAGCGGCATGGTCTGGATATCACGCACTTAAAAACGGCACCACGCCCCCAATCGGATTCTTACTCGGCTCTCGTCGCTATAAATCACTGTGTGATGAGTTTACTCAAGGTCAGACCCTTGATATCTACGCCGAACAGATGATGGAAGACAGCGGTATGGCTGTGTTTACCGCAAGAGTCGAAGACCGAGGTGAGTTAGTGGCTCAATGCCAACTCAACGTCTACGTGCCGACCGAACAAAAATTACAAGAAATGAAAACTAGGAGCCCATCATGAGCCGTCAGGTTTTAGTCACTGGTGCCAGTAAAGGTATTGGTAAAGCGATCGCTATTCAACTCGCGAAAGACGGGTTTGAAATCGCCGTTCATTACATGGGTGACAAGCAAGGTGCTGAAGAGACGCTAAAGTCGATCACCGAACTGGGTGGCGCTGGACGTCTTATTCAATTTGATATCAGCAAACGAAGCGAGTGTCGCGAAAAGCTTGAGTCTGATATCGCTGAACATGGTGCTTACTATGGTGTAGTGAACAACGCGGGCATTACTCGTGACACTGCATTCCCCGCGATGACGGAAGAAGAGTGGGATGGTGTGATCCATACCAACCTAGATAGCTTCTACAACGTACTTCACCCTTGTGTAATGCCTATGGTTCAAAAGCGTAAAGGTGGCCGTATCGTCACTCTAGCGTCGGTATCCGGCATTATGGGTAACCGTGGTCAAACTAACTATGCTGCAGCAAAAGCGGGGGTGATTGGCGCAACTAAGTCTCTTGCTCTAGAACTCGCAAAACGCAAGATCACGGTAAACTGTGTCGCTCCTGGCTTAATTGACACAGGTATGGTTGACGAGCACGTGAAAGATCATGCACTTCCTCAAGTACCACTGCGCCGTATGGGTGAGCCGGAAGAAGTAGCCGGCCTAGTCAGCTACCTAATGTCTGATATTGCAGGCTACGTAACTCGCCAAGTGATTTCAGTAAATGGAGGCTTAGTATGACCCGCCGCGTTGTTGTAACTGGAATGTCTGGTGTTACTGCTTTTGGTAACGACTGGCAACAGATAGAGCCTAAGCTAAAGGCCTGTGAAAATGCGACTCAATATATGCCAAGCTTCGAGCAATATGATGGTCTCAACACAAAACTTGCCGCGCCTATTGATGACTTCCAACTGCCTAAACACTACAAGCGTAAGCAAGTGCGTGGCATGGGCCGTGTATCACGCCTAGCTACCGTTGCGACTGAGAATGCATTGGAGCAAGCCGGCTTAATTGGTCACGATGTATTGACCAATGGCGAAACTGGTATCGCTTACGGCTCTTCAACTGGCAGTACCGATGCGGTTGGTGCTTTCGGAGTAATGCTGAACGAGAAGTCGACACGAGCAATCACAGCAACCACTTACGTTCAAATGATGCCACACACAGCCGCGGTAAACGTAGGTCTGTTCTTTGGTCTGCGTGGCCGCGTGATTCCCACCAGCAGCGCCTGTACTTCAGGAAGCCAAGCCATTGGTTACGCCTATGAAGCGATCAAGCATGGTTACCAAACCGTAATGGTTGCCGGTGGTGGTGAAGAGTTATGCCCAACTGAGTCTGCCGTTTTCGATACCCTTTTCGCTACCAGTTTAAAAAACGACACACCCAAGAAATCCCCTAGCCCATACGACAGCGAGCGTGATGGCTTGGTTATCGGCGAAGGCGCTGGAACCCTGATCCTTGAAGAGTACGAACATGCTGTTGCTCGTGGCGCAAAGATCTACGCAGAAATCATAGGTTTTGCGAGCAACTGTGATGCGGCTCATGTGACTCAACCTCAGATGGAAACCATGCAAATCTGTATGGAGAAAGCATTGAGAGACGCACAACTTCCAACTGAGAAGATTGGCTATGTTTCTGCGCACGGTACTGCGACTGAAAAAGGTGATATTGCAGAGAGTAACGCGACAGCGAATATCTTTGGTGAAGTACCAATCAGCTCTCTTAAGAGTTACTTTGGCCATACGCTTGGTGCATGTGGTGCAATTGAAGCGTGGCTCAGCCTAGAGATGATGCATAGCGGTTGGTTCAGCCCAACCCTAAACCTTAAGAATGTCGATGAACAGTGCGGCAAGCTCGATTACATCACGGGCTCAGGTCGCGAATTGGATGTTGAATACTTGATGAGCAACAACTTTGCTTTTGGTGGAATCAACACCTCTATCATCTTCAAGAAAGTCTAAGCTTAGCTACATAAAACGCTAAGTAAATAAAAAGGTTCATCGCGGAT